>JBDSGH010000071.1:0-2732 GCA_039919095.1 Sphingomicrobium sp.
CTTTCGGGCTGATGGTCGGGGTTAGCGTCGCCGACACCACGCTCGGTACGCTCGTCGCCAATCTCGGTTACGACAAGCTGGTGTTCCCCAATCCGGTATTCGTCGGAGACACGCTGCGCAGCGAAACCGAATGTGTCGCGGTTCGGGAAAGCAAGTCGCGGCCCAATGCCGGTATCGTCACCTGGTCCCACCGCAGCTTCAACCAGCGCGATGAGCTGGTGTGTGAATGCACACGCACCGCGCTGCTGCTGAAGAAATCGCGGTGAGCGAACCACGCAGCTGGCTGTTCGTCCCCGCTGACAGCGAGAAGAAGATCACCAAGGCGCTGACGAGCAACGCCGACGCGATCATTTTCGACCTCGAAGACAGCGTCGCGGTCGCCCGCAAGGCCGAAGCGCGCAAGATATTGAAGGACCTGCCGGAACGCTCGGGCGGACCGCAATGGTGGGTTCGGATAAACCCGCTTGGAAGCGACCATATCCGGGCCGACCTCGGGTTGTTCGCTTCGCCCGACTTTACCGGCGTGGTGTTGCCCAAGGCGGAAGGTGGGATGGACGTCGCCCAGCTTTCTCACCGCACCGGCAATTTGCCGGTCCATGCGATCGTCACCGAAACCGCGGCGAGCCTATTCGGCCTGCTCTCTTACCATGACCCCAAGTCGCCCTTGGCGGCAATGAGCTGGGGCGCCGAGGACTTGTCGGCCGCGCTCGGCGCTTCGTCCAAATATGATGCCGGGGGTGGCCTGAGCTTCACCTACCGGCTGGCACGATCTTTGTGCCTGGCCGGCGCCGCCGCGGCCGGGGTGCAGCCGGTCGACGGCATCTTCGCCGACTTCAAGGACGGCAATGGTTTGCGCGCCGAAGCCGAAGCCGCGGCGCGCGAGGGATTCACCGGCAAGCTCGCGATCCACCCCGACCAGGTCGCGATCATCAACGCCGCCTTCACTCCGTCGAAGGACGACATTGCCCACGCAAAGGCGGTGGTCGCAGCGTTCGCGGCCGAGCCCGCCGCGGGCGTGGTGTCGGTCGGCAGCAAGATGATCGACCGCCCTCACCTCATTCAAGCGCAACGCACCCTCGCCCGCGCGGGAGACCAAGCATGACGACCAAAGCCATAGGATGGGGCACTGAAGCCGCCGACCAGCCCTTGAAGGTGATGCGCTTCGAGCGCCGCGACCTCCGGCCGGACGACGTCGCGATCAAGATCACCTTCGCCGGGATTTGCCACAGCGACCTCCACACTTGCCGCAACGATTGGGGCGTAACCAGCTACCCGGTGATCCCGGGCCACGAGATCGTCGGCACCGTCACCGCGGTCGGCGGCGACGTAACTGGCCACGCGGTCGGCGACACCGTCGCGGTCGGCTGCATGGTCGACAGCTGCATGCAGTGCGATCAGTGCCTCGAGGGCTGGGAAGTGTCCTGCCGCCAAGGCTGCGTCCAGACCTACAACAGCCCCGACCGCCACGACGGCTCGATCAGTAAGGGCGGCTACACCGACCATATCGTGGTCCGCGACCATTTCGTCCTCAAAGTGCCCGCCGGCATGGACATAGAGCGGGTCGCGCCGTTGCTGTGCGCCGGGATCACGACCTACTCGCCGCTACGCCAGTACGACGTCGGCCCAGATACCAAGGTCGCCGTAGTCGGGCTCGGCGGGCTCGGCCACATGGCGGTCAAGCTGGCAGCGGCGATGGGCGCGCATGTGACGATGATCACCACGACGCCAGAAAAGGGCGAGGATGCGCGCCGGCTTGGCTCCCATGACGTCATCGTCTCGACCGATGCTGCGGCGATGAAAGCTGCGGCGACCCGCTTCGACTTCATTCTCAACACCATCCCAGTCAGCCACGAGATCGACGGCTACCTGCAACTGCTCGGCCGCTCGGGGCGGATGGTAATCGTCGGCGCGCTGACGCCGATGCCGGGTTTCGTCGGGATCAACCTCATCCTGTGGAACCGGGCGGTCGGCGGCTCGGCCATCGGCGGCATTCCCGAAACCCAGGAAATGCTCGAATTCTGCGCCACCCACGAGGTCTACCCGGATTGCGAGATGATCCGCATGGACCAGGTCAACGAGGCCTATGAGCGCTTGCTCAAGAATGATGTCCGCTATCGCTTCGTGATCGACATGGCGACGATGGCCGCGGCGGAGTGACGGCCAATGGCTGAGGCGATTCACCCGGTCCCGGCCGATTTCGAAGCGGCCATCGGACCGCAAGAGCTGGCCGCGCTTCACCGCGCGGTCGCGACCGATCCCGACGCCTTCTGGCTTGATCAAGCCAAGCGGCTCGACTGGATCCGCTTCCCGCTGCAGGCCGGCGACTGGTCGTTCGACGAGGCCGACTTCGGCATTAGCTGGTACGCCGACGGCGAATTGAACCTATCGGTCAACTGCCTCGACCGCCATCTCGCAACTCACGGCGAACGCGCTGCTTTGATCTTCGAAGCCGACCAGCCCGGGACCGGCTGCACCCTCACTTATCGTGATCTCCACGCCGAAACCTGCCGCATGGCCAATTTGCTCAAGTCGCGCGGGATCGGCCGTGGCGACCGGGTCATGATCTATCTGCCGATGATCCCCGAGGCGGCGGCAGCGATGCTCGCCTGCGCGCGGATCGGGGCGATCCACTCGGTCGTGTTCGGCGGCTTTTCGCCCGACAGCCTGGCTGGCCGAATCGCCGATTGCGACGCCTGCGCAGTGATCACCGCCGACGAAGGCCTGCGCGGCGG
>JBDSGH010000072.1:0-9313 GCA_039919095.1 Sphingomicrobium sp.
TCATCAGGTCGCGCGCGATCGGTAACGCCATGGCCAGCACGCCTCCTTTCGAAGCCGAGTAAGCGGCCTGCCCGATCTGCCCGTCCTGCGCGGCGACCGAGGCGGTGTTGACGATGCAGCCGCGCTCGCCATCCTCGAGCGGGTCGAGCGTGACCATCCCGGCGGCCGAGTGGGCGATGCAGCGAAAGCTTCCGACCAGATTGATTGCTATCGCGATTTCGAACTGCTGCATCGGGTAGAATTTGACCGCGCCGGTCGCCTTGTCGCGGCCGACCGTCTTGGCGGCGTTGGCGACCCCGGCGCAATTGACCAACACCCGCTCCTGGCCATGCGCCTCGCGGGCGCGGGCAAAGGCGGCGCCGACCTTTTCGTCGCTCGTCACATCGACCTCGCAGTAAATCCCCCCGATTTCCGCTGCGACCTTCTGGCCCTTTTCGGAATCGCGATCGAGCACGGCGACCTTGGCCCCGCGCCGCGCCAGCTCGCGCGCGGTTGCTTCGCCGAGGCCGGACGCGGCGCCGGTTACGACTGCGGCAATTCCTTGGATGTTCATTGTCGCCCCTTGTTGCTGCCTGTCACGAGTGACCTCGCCGGAGCCGCGCCTATGCTATGGAAATCCGCGATCACCAAGGGGTGCCCGCGGGGGCCCGCTATTTTGCAGGGCGCGGGCCAAGGGTAATCTCGACCCGCCGGTTCTGCGGTTCGCGAACGCCGTCGGCCGTCCCCACCCGCGGGCTTTGCTCGCCCAGCGCGGCGATCGCAATCGCACGGTCGGGCACGCCGCGGCTGACCAAATAGGTCCGCACAGCGTCCAAACGCCGCTGCGACAGGCTCAGATTGTGCGCGGCCGACCCGGCCCGGTCGGCGAAGCCAGTGAGTATCACCTGCGCCTCGCCCGACTGGTGAAAGGCGGCCGCGGCATTATCCAGGATCAGCGCCATGTCGGGCGTCAGCCCGGCACGGTCGAGGTCGAAGAAGACCACAAACTCACCCAAGTGAGGCGCCGGTTGCGCCACTGCGCCGGCCGAAAGCGCCACGGCCAGAAGCCCAATGGCAGCCACGAAGCGAGTCATCGTTCCGCCCCTGGCGAGCAAGTGATGCACTGGAGACACATTCTGTCCGCTCCAATGAGGTAATCGTCCCCGGATCAGCCGAAGGTCACTGACTTTGCGGTCGCGCCGTGGCAATTTCGCAGGTCCAAACATACGCCTGATGTTCATATTCGCGTCGCTAGAGGATAGGCATGAAATCGCAAACACTTCGGTCTGTCGCCTGTGCCGCCCTGCTCGCCCAGGCGGGCGTGGCGGTTGCCCAGACTGCCCCGGTCGCCGGTCAACCAGCGCTCGCCTCAGTCAACATCCAGCCGACGACCCTTTCCCCTGGCGCAGCGGTCTCGGCTTTCTACAGCAAGTGGTCCTCGCCCCTGTGGTTCCGCGGCGGCGTCGCCAATCCGGCCGTCGGACGCCTGGTCACGATCCTCAAGCGTGCGCCTTTCGATGGCCTGTCCTCGGGCCCGCAGCTGGCGTCCCAGGTCGAAGCGGCGATCGCTCGCGCAAGCACGGGCAAGCCCGCCGATGTGATGGCGTCCGAGCAGGTCCTGTCGACGGCATGGGTGGTTTACGTTCAGGCGCTCAAGCGTCCGGTGCCGAACGAGATCTACGGCTATTCTATCCTCGCTCCGCAAAACAGCCGGCCCGACCAGATCCTGCTGACCGCCGCCGCAGCGCCGTCACTCGAAGCCTATTTGAATGCGGTTTCGAACGTCAATCCGACCTACGGGCAAATTCGCGAAGCGGCCTGGCTGCAAGCTCAGGCGACCGGTGCCGCTCCGGACTCGCGCCTGCTCGCCAACCTTGAGCGCGCGCGGGCGCTGCCCGCCGGTGGCCGCTTCATCGTGGTCGACGCGGCGACGCAACGGCTGACGATGTACGAGAATGGCGTGGTGGTTGATTCGATGAAGGTGATCGTCGGCATGCCCGATCTGCCGACCCCGATGATCGCCAGCATGATCCATTACATCACGTTCAATCCCTATTGGAATGTGCCGTTTCACCTGGTGCGCAAGACCATCGCGCCCAACGTGCTCAAGCAGGGCGTCGGTTATCTCAAGAGCCACGGTTATGAGGTGATGGCCGACTGGACCGAGACCAGCGCGACCGTCTCGCCTGACACGATCAACTGGAAAGACGCGCAGTCGGGCAAGATCGAGATCCGCGTCCGCCAGAAGCCCGGCGCCGGCAATTCGATGGGCAAGATGAAGTTCCGCTTTCCCAGCGGCGAGGACATCTATCTCCACGACACCCCGAACAAAGCGCTATTCGCCAAGACTCAACGGACCTTGAGCAACGGCTGCGTCCGGCTCGAGGATGCACCGCGGCTCGGCCGCTGGCTGCTCGGCCGCGATCCGATCGCGCCGTCGGCCGACGCTGAGATTCGCCAACCGTTGCCGCAGGGCGTGCCGGTCTATCTGACCTACCTCACCGCCCAGCCAAGCAGCGCTGGGGTGACCTACCTCTCGGACGTATACGGCTGGGACAAGCCGGCCGCCACGCAGCAGGTCGCCGCCACCAAGTAATTTCGCCTGACGAGGTGCGATTCGATTCGCAGCGCGCCTTCAGCCCGACGCGTTGCGGTCGGCCCGTGCACGGTCACCTCGCGGAATCAGCCCAGCCTGATCGAATGGCGGTACGCTGCCACCTGTCGAGCGAGTTGCCCAACCCAAAAGTAAACCGGCCCGGAGGCGAACCCCCGGGCCGGTCTTCTAGACTTACGAGACCGTCGGTCCCGCTGTCGCCTTGGCTTAGCCGCGCTCGGGCTCGGGCGGCGGAGGCGGCGGCGGCGGAGGCGGCGCCGGACATGCGTCGGTCGCCAGGATCACCGAGCCGTCCGGGCACGTCTGCGTCGCGGGAGGCGGCGGAGGCGGCGGCGGGGGCGGCGGCGGCGGAGCCGGCGGCGGCGGCGGCGGAGCGAAGTTGAAGATCAAGCTCGCCAGCAGCGAGTGCGAACGCCATTTGCCGTCGACGGTGAAGTCGTCGACGCCATCGCTGTCGCGGAAGTTGAGCTTCGCGGTGTTGAAGAAACGATACTTCAGGCCGAGGTCGACATTCGGGCTGATCGCAGCGCGAATGCCGGCAATCAGCTGCCAAGCCCATGCGTCGTCGGAATCGGAGAAACCGAACGACTGCAGGGGGGTTGGCGTGCCGCTGCCCGGAGTGCCGAAAGTGGCATCGTTGACAACCGCGTTATACTTGACGCGGGCGTAGCCAAGGCCGCCGCCGACGTAACCCGACCAGCTGTCATCGTCGCCGAAGTCGAACAGTCCGTTGATCATTGCCGAGGCGGCAGTGCCGCGGCCGTCGGCGTTGAAGAAACCGCCCGACAGCTGCGTGTTGACCAGTTCGTCCTGGAACCCGATCTCGTCGATCGAAGCGCGCTTGTAGGCGATTTCGGCTTCAGCCCGGAAGCTCCCGAAATCCCGGCCGGCGATGAGGTCGACGTCCATGCCCTTGTTGTGGCCGATGTCGACGCCGTCGCTGATGTTGCGCACGCCGTCGTTATAATCGAGGTTGTAATCCTCGACGATCATCAGTCCGCCCTCAATTCCGGCGTACCAGGAGCCGTCGCGAGCGACAGCCGGCGTGGCAAACGCGGTCGTTGCGAGCGCCATGCCAATGGCCAGCTTGCGCATATAATTCCCCTTTCAGTCTGTTCTGTGAATTTGAACTGCGCAAACTCATATGAGAGCGCCGGTTTTCGCGCAAGGTCGAGGATGGCCGAAGTTGTTGCACAAAAGCCTCAATTACCGATCGACTTGGCTGGAAAACTGCGGCTGCCCTGGGGTTTCTTATGGCGCGATCAGGCCATGGCCGCGCAGCGCGGTGAGGATTTGACCGATCGCCGACCGCGCCTGGGTATCGGTCGTGGAGCCCCCGCTGGGGTTGGCGATCGCGCCGCTTCTCGGGCCCACCACCTGGTCGCCGTTGAGCTCGACTTGCGACCCGCGCAGGGTTCCCACCACCCACGCGCCGGCGCTGTAGACGCCAACCTGGCCGCTGCTCCGGACAAAGGCGTTGAGGCCATCGCGCGGGGCGACGAAGCGCCAGCCGCCGCTGGTAAAGGCCGCGACCTGCTGGGCGTGACCCGACCAGGCGCCGGTCGGACTGGCACCGACGATGTAACAGTCGCCGATCGCCGGAGTGGTCGGCGGCGTTGCAAGCGGTGGCTGTTCGACCGCCGCGGCCACGATCACGTCGAGCACTTGCAGGGCTTCGTTATGGAACAGCTCCTTCTGCGCCTGCCCGGGAGCAATGAAGGGCAGCAGGAAGCGCGGCGTCGTGCTCATGGTCATTCTCCTAAGTCAGGCTGAGCGGCGTTGCTGCTGCCCGCGAGTAAGCGAGGTCGCCCTGTTGCTGGACCGACAGGATCGCGGCCCCGCTCCCGACTGCCGCGACCTCGGCGGGATCGAAGGTCATGCCGGCGCCATCGGACTCCGCAGCAATGCTGCTGCCAGTGCCCGTCAGCGTCACCAAATACCGTTCGCGCGCCTCGCCCAGCGGCGCGTCAAGCTCGTCGTGCCACGCCCAGCCGTGTCGGCTGCGCCGCGTCCAATTCGCCTCGACCGCGCCGCTCGGGGTTTGAACGGCGAAGAGGTGGACCGGGCTCGGCGGGCGCAGCGCTTCGCCGCCGGCCACTGCCGAAACGTCGAGGCCGCTGTCGCCAGGCCGGGCGCAGCGTACCTCGATCGCCGAGCCGCGCAGCGATTCCATCAGGTCGATCCGCTGCAACGTGCCGGGATCGAGCAGGGCGAACGCCTCGCCGCTGGCGTGGGTCATCGCCCACTCGGTGCCGCGCCGGCCGCGCACCAGCCGCGACAGGATGAAGCGGCCCGGCCCGCTCGGGTCGGCCTGACCGAATTGGATCAGTTCGTTGAACCCACTCGGCCCCGGCGCGGGTCTTGCCGAACCCGCGGCCGGCCATCATCAGCCACACCCGCCAGCCTTCGGCGCTCGGCGCGATCTGGCCTTCGGCCGACCACGCTTCGAACGCCGCGTCGATCAGCAGAATCGTTTCATGAGAGCAGTGCGACAGCCATTCGCGCTGTTCGTCCGGAGCCATCTTCGACAGCAGGCGGACGGCCTCCTGCGGGATGTCGATAATCATTCGGCCACAATCAGCGGCGGAGCGCGGGCCTTGACCACGCGGCCGCGCCGCAAGCCCCACACGATCAGCGCGATCCGGTCAGCCGATCCCTTGGTCTCGAGCGCCCGCTCGGCATCTTCCTCCTCGTCGCGCTCGCGCAACCGCTCGAGCCGCTCGATGATCCGAGCGCAGGCTTCCTGGTAATCCTCCTCGTCGATCCCGGCGTCGGTCGCCGCCACATTGTCGCGGTGCAGCCGAAGCAGCGCCAGCGCGATGCGGTCGGGGTATTCGCGCATCAGCTTGCTCTCGCCGCCCTTCAAGACGACAACTTTCTCGACCCCGTGCAGCGCGCGCTCGAGCATCATCATCTCGAGCCGCGCGTAGCCGATCGCCAGCGCCTGGTCCCACGCCCCGCGGAATTCCGCGTTCAGCGTGCGCTGCTTGTAGACGTTGGCGATCGAACGCTTGATCGCCCGCGCCGCAAGCGAGACGTTGCAGCTCTCGACCAGCACCGCGATGAACGCGTCGGCCTTGTCCTGCGTCCAGTCGCTCGCCCGTCCGGTTCGCTGCTGCGGCTTGCCGCGATAATCGCCCAGCACCAGCGCGCGGCCCGGTGCCTCGGCTGGAGCCAGGGGATCGAGCGGCGGTTCGGGATGCATTGCACCCGCGGCCTCGGACTTCGCCTTGGCCATCGCGCGCTCCGCTGCTTGTGAGAGAATCTGCTCCCGTTCAGTTTTGTAACAAGCGATAAAGCAAAGGGCCGAAGCAGCTCTCGCTGCCCGACCCCTGATTTCGCCAGTCGGCGGCCCCGCCGCCCGACTCGCAATTTGTCACTGTTCCTGACGTGTACCGAATGAGCGTGACGCTGTCAAGCGTTTTTTACCAGTGCGGTTCTTTTGTTTTAGTTTCCCAGCGTGGGCGGCAGCTTTTGCTTGGTATCAAACTGGGACGTCGCCAACCGGCCGATTGCCCGCGCCCGGCGCCGCCCTGTACCGGATACTGAACCATGCCCCCTTGGATCCCCTGGGGGGACATGCAGGGCCCAGGTCGGCCGATCTGACCCGATTAGTACTGCGTGCTGAACCCGCCCAATTCGCGTTGGGCGGGTTCTTCTTTGGCGGCTCTTGAGCGTTCGCCGCCGGTCCGCTTTAACCAGCGCTGTGGCCCATGTCCGGATCTGGCGATTCCACCCCGCTCCAGGGTGCGAGCAGGCGTTTGCTGAGGCCTATGCCGGCGATGGCCCATGGGCCCGGCTGTTCCGCCAGGCGCCGGGATTTATCGGCTCGGCCCTGCTCGCCCCGGACCAGCCCGGCGGACCGTGGCTGACCCTCGACCGCTGGCAAGCGCGCGCCGATTTCGATCGTTTCCAGGACCAGAATGGCGCCGCCTACCGCGCGCTCGACGCCGCGCTCGAGCGGCTGACCGCCGACGAACTGTTTATCGGCGCGTTCGAAGATTAGCGAAGGCCGGTCGCGCGACCGGGCCGAAAACTATTTGAGCACTGCGCCCGACGCGCTGACCATGCCCCATTGGGTCGCGATCGGCGCCGCCTTGGGGCCGCGCAGCGCCTTGAAGCTGCCCATCCGCTGGACCGGCGCCGACGCCGTTCCGATCAATCCCGCCGCTCCGATCGCGACTGCGGTTCCGACCGATCCGGCCGCTCCGCTTAAGCCGCGCGATCCAACTCCGCCGAATGCGAAATGGCTGTGATCGCCTTCGTCGAGCGATTCGATCAGATAGTAACCGGCGTTGCGAAAGGCGGCCGCGATCTGGCTGTGAGTCACGCCTGGCCGGCGCGCAATGTCGATCGCCCGCCCGCTCAGATGATAGCTGTTGTGGACTCCGCCGACCGCGCGGTTGTGCTCGGCCGAGCGGTAGGTGCTGGTCACCCGGCCCCAGTGCGAGCCCAGTCCCGCGATCGAGCGCAGGTCGATGGTGGAATGGATCCGAAGCGCGTTGCCAAGCGTCGCGGTCGGGACTCCAAACGTGCGAATCCCAAAGTCAGTCGAGTTCGACGCGCCCCAGGCGTTGGCCGACGTCGTCACGAGCGCCAGTCCGATCAGCGATTTCCACATGCCCGATTCCCCCGGTCTGCAGTCTCGTCTTACACTTTTTCGAAACTGCCAACAATTGTCGGCTGGGTTAACACCGCGCACTAGCGCAGCAGCATCGTGTCGCCGCGGATCTCGACTGTCTCGAATTGGCTCAAAAAGCTCTGGCCGAGCAGCGATTGTTCCCCCGCGTCCAGGATCACGGCCGGGACCTTTTCGGCCGATTTCGACCCGAGGCTGACTCGGTCGAGCATGACATATTCTCCGTGGACCTCGCCGTCGGCGCCTTCGCCAACGACGTTGAACATGCCGGCCGACACCGGCAGTCCGGCGCGTTGGGCATCGCTGCGTGACAGCGCGATGCCGCTTGCGCCGGTATCGACCAGCACCCGGATCGGCGATCCGTTGATCTGGACGTCGGCGAAGAAATGGCCGTTGGGCTCGCGCTGGAGCTGGACCGCGTCCGACGGCAGCTCGGGATTGCTCGGCGCGCTACTGTTGCTGCTTGAGGAGCGCTCGCTGACATGCCCGCTGGCAACTTTCGGCGACGGCGACGTCGAATGCCCGCTCGACAACATCGAGCTGACGAATCCCACGATCACCAGGAAGACAAGGTAAGTTCGACCCATCGCCGCCAGATTATCGCGCCGACGGTAAATAAACGCCTAAGCCCGGCCGCATCCGGCCGCCGTGCAACCCCTTGCCCCGCTTACCCTTTCGTAACCGAACCCGGGCTATTGAGGGCGCGACCGGTAGGGGCAATCGACGGGGCCGACATGATCTATTCGTTACGCGGGGCGACGTTTGCGATGGTCGCGATCGCGGTGATCGGGGTCTTCACCCTGGTCGATCGTGGAATGAACTACAAAGCCGCCAAGGCCTCGGTGTTCGTGATCGATCGCCAGTGCAGCTTCGATCGCAAATATGGCGACGGCCACAGCGAGACCGTGACCCAGTCGTGCAATGCCACCGACGAGTTCAAGTCGATCGCCAAGGCGGGCAAGCGGCCCAAGGACGTCGACGGCAAGGCGGTGGTCAAGGTCAGCTACACCGCTCCCCAGGACGGCAGCTACCAGACCTCGCAATTGCGCTTCGATGGTCGCGACGACGAGTTCTACGAGCTCAAGGCCGGCGATCAGATCGACATCCTGGTCAGCAACGACGACCCGTCGAAGATCATCAAAGGCTGATTCTCCGCGTTGCCGCCCGGTCGGTGGGCGAAGGTAGTTTCGCCGCCGCGGCTGGAATTGGCTGATCGCATCGGGCAAACCGTGCCGGCGACCTCGCACATTCGGGATTCGGGGGCGGCGGAGGAGGTGCGTCGATGAGCGACAGCCAGGCGGTTCTGGACCCGGACCGGCTGCCGTGGCTCACCGACGATCGCCAGCCGCGCGGCAAGCGCGCCTGGACCTCGGTGCTGCTGCTCGCGATTGTCGCCACCCTGCTGCTCGCCGGCGTGTCCTACTGGCTCGGCATGGAGAGCGTGCGGCGCGTCGGTGACCTTGCCGCGGGCGCCCCGCAACGCGCTGCTCCAGGCCCGCTCCAGCAGCAGCCCCAATCGTCACCTCTGGCCGCCGACCAGGCGCCGTTGGCCATGCCTCAGGTCGAGCCGGTCGCCGAACCGACCGTCACTCCGTCGCCCGTCACCACTGTCGTCCCGCCCCGGCCGCGTTTGCCGCTCAACCAATTGCCCCAGTCTCAGCCCCAGCCTGCGGGCGCCAAGCCGCCGGCGACCGCGCCCGCCGCGCCAACTGTCGCGCCGCCCGCTTCGACCCCGTCAAACCCGGCCGCGCCATTACGCCTGTCGATTCAGTCGCGCGCCAGCTTCAACTGCCGCCTGGCCCGCGCCCGCTGGGAAATCGCGGTCTGCAACAACGGTGACTTGGCCACACTCGACCGCGACCTCGCGGCGCTCACCAATGACGTCTGGGGCCGCGCCGACGAGGCCAAGCGCGCGCGCCTGGCACGCACTCGCGACCGCTTCGTCCTGCGCCGTAACGCGTGCCAGTCGGACGCCTGCACCAACAGCGCCTACGTCGCCCGGCTGCGCGAGCTGAGCGACATCATGACCGGCTCGATCGTCCCCGCATCGTCGGCCGGGGCGGCCCAGGCGGCGGCCTCCA
>JBDSGH010000073.1:0-7298 GCA_039919095.1 Sphingomicrobium sp.
AGTCCGTGATGATCGCGCAGGTCGACGAACAGCACGCCGCCATGGTCGCGCTTGCGGTGGATCCAGCCGGACAGGCGGACGGTCGAGCCGACGTCCGAAGCGCGCAGTTCAGCGCAGTTATGGCTACGGTAGGCATGCATATTGGAATGCTCTCGTTTCTCGTCATTCCCGCGCAAGCGGGAACCTAGTTTTTGCATGGCTGGGCCCCCGCTGTCGCGGGGATGACAACAGGGATATCGCGCTTGGCGCTTCAATCCCGGTTATCACTTTGTCAACCCGCTGGCGGCTCGCTATTGCGCCACAGACTCATGCACATTCACCCACTCATCACCCGCCCCGACGAACTTTCCGATTTGGTTGGCCGTCTTTCCAAACAACCGTTCATCGCGGTGGACACCGAGTTCATGCGCGAGAACACCTATTGGCCCGAGCTGTGCCTGCTCCAGGTCGCAAGCACCGAGGAAGCGGCGGCGATCGACCCGCTGGTCGGGCTCGACCTGGCGCCGATCCTCGACCTGATGGTCGAGAACCGCAACGTCCTCAAAGTCTTCCATGCCGGCGGGCAGGACCTTGAAATCGTCCATAATCTGACCGGCAAGGTGCCAACCCCGCTGTTCGACACGCAGATCGCGGCGATGGCGCTCGGCCATGGCGAGCAGATCGGATATTCCAATCTGATCGAAAGCTTGCTCGGCCATGCGCTCGACAAGGGCGCCCGCTTCACCGACTGGAGCCGGCGCCCGCTCGACAAGCGCCAGATCGATTACGCCATCGCCGACGTCACCCACCTCGCCACGATCTTTCCGCGGATGGTCGAGAAACTGCGCAAGAACGGCCGCGGCGCATGGCTCGACGAGGAAATGGAACGGCTCGCCGACCCGTCGAGCTTCGCCTTCGATCCGCAGGACGCGTGGAAAAGGTTGAAGCTGCCGAGCCGCAACCCGGCGGTGCTCGGGCGCTTGAAAGCGCTGGCGGCGTGGCGCGAGACCGAAGCGCGGTCGAAGAATTTACCGCGCGGCCGGATCGTCAGGGACGACACCATGGGCGAAATCGCGATTCATCCGCCCAAAAGCCAGGAAGAGCTCGGCCAGGTCCGCGGCCTGTCTTCGGGCTGGCGATCGAATGACATCGGCAGCCGGCTGATGAGCGCGCTGGCGTCGGCCAAGCCGCTCGACCCTAGCGAACTGCCCGATCGCGAACCGCGCCGGCCCGGGCTGACCAAGGAAGGCGCGCTGGTCAGCGACCTTCTCAAGCTGCTGCTCAAGATTCGCTCGAAGGAGGCGGGGGTCGCGGCCAAGCTGATCGCGCGCACCGACGAATTGGAAGCGCTCGCCGCCGGTGTCCGGAAGGATTTGAAGATCCTGTCGGGCTGGCGCTTCGACGAATTCGGGCGCGACGCGGTCGACCTGGTCGAGGGCCGGATCGGTTTTGCGATCGAGCACGGCAAGTTGAAGCTCAGCCGGGTGATGGAAGAACCGGTCGACGCGTAAAGGCCTGCCCCGGGCTAGGGCTCCTCATCCGACGGCAGCGGCCCGATGAATTTGGCCTCGGCCAGCGCCCGGCGGATGGTCGGCAGCGACAGCCGCGCGCGCTCGGCCATCGCGAAGCGGTCGATCGCCTCGACTGCGCGTTCGGCCACCCAATAATCGCGCTCGAGGCGCTCGACCATGAAGCGGATCGCGTCCCCCGGGACATGCAGCCCGCGGTCGGCGAACAGCAATTCGATCAGTCCGGCGAACAATTGGTCGTCGGGCAGCCCGATGCGGGTCACCGGCGTGACCGCGATCCGGGTGCGCAGGTCGGGCAGCCGCGGCTCCCACTCGGGCGGGACCGTGTCGGTGATCATTACCAACGGCCGACCACTGTCCTGGGCGTCGTTCCAGGCGTGGAATAATTCTTCCTCGTCCATGCGGTCAGCACCGTCGCACAGCCGCCCGCCAACCCGTTCGATGAAGCTGCGCGCAAGCAATGTCCGGCCAGAGCGGCGCGGACCGGTCAGGATGGTCGCCTTGACCGGCCACATGCTCCATTTACGAAAATGCTCGAACGCGTCGCGGTTGGCGTCGGACAATAGCAACCGGGTATCGCCCGCACCGCGCGGCCAGTCGAGCGGCAGTGCAATCTGCTCGGCGCCGCTTTTCACTGGGTGTTACCGGGTGGCGGGTTGGTCTGCGGTGGGACCGGCGCCGCGGCCGGCGGCGGCGGCTGTGGAATCGGCGGCGGCGGCCCTGCCCCACCCGACATTCGGACGATCGTTCCCGCGAAGTTCGAAGTCCAACCGCGGGCAGACAGCGCCGCAGACAATTGCGCCGCCGAACCGCGATAATTGACCAGCACGTAGCTCGTCCCGGTCGGGTTGATGCTCTGCGGGATGACCTGCTGGATGCCGCCCAGGGTGCGCAAATGGGCCATCGCGAAATTGTAGGTGTTGACGTTGCTCGCCGCGATCTGGACCTGGAAGGCGTTACCGGTCTGCTGGACCTTGGGCGGCGGGGCGACCAGCTCCTCCGGCACCGGCGGCGGCGCCGGGATGTCGAGGGTCGAGTCGCGCTGCAGGCGGCCCGCCTCGAGCGCAGCAGCAAACAGCTCGTCGGTCCGGCGCACGCCTTCGGCCATCATCGCCGGGATGGCGTCGCTGTTGACTGCGGTCAGCGAGAAGCCGCCGATGATTTCGCCGTCGGGGCCGTGGCGGCCGATGAACCGCGCCTGCGCCGGGCCGCCCGGATAGAGCCGCTGCAGTTGAACTTCGGCGACCAGGATGTCTGACGCGCCGTAGAGGTCGACGATATTGCGCCACCAGCCGCGGCCGGGGCGCTCGGTCTGGGCGGCGTTGACCAGCAACGGGTCGACCCCGAGGCCGCTGACCCGGACATAGTCGATCGCGCTTTGCGAGGTGCGGAACTGGGCCCACGCGCGCTGCCACGAATTGCGCAATTCGACGCTGGTTGCATTGCCGCCGCTGACGATCACCGGGATCAGCAGCATCGGGGCCGACCGGCGGTGTTCGCCGCCGACCCCGAGCAGTTCACCGGCGCGGGCGCGGTCGAACAGGATGCCGAGATCGGCGATGTAGCGGGTCGGGCCGATCTGCTCGCGCTCGACGATGATCGAGCTGACCAGGCCGTCGAGCACCGGATCGGACAGATTGGGCGCTTCGGCCAGTGGCCGCCCGTGGGTTTTGGCCCATAAGGTGCGGAAGCCGATGCGCTGCGCCATGCGCCAGCCGCCGTAGCGGGCGCCTTGGGCGTCCTTGCCGGCGACGTCGACGTGAATGCCGGAAATTTCGAGCGTTCCGGAGCTGTCGAGCGGCAGGATCCCGCGCTCGCCGCTTTCGAGCTGCGCGTAGAGCGCCCCCGACAATCCCGCGACGGCGAGCAACATCAGGAGTGCGGGAAGGAACGTGCGGCGAAGCATTGGTCGGGCCTTTTGGCGATAACGGCGTGGAAATCCAAGCGGCTTGTCTCTAGGGGCCTCAGCCGTGACCCGAAAGCCGCTTACCTATGCCGACGCCGGAGTGTCGATTGCCGCCGGCAATGCGCTGGTCAAGACGATCGGCCCGTTGGCCCGTTCGACCGCCCGCCCCGGCGCGGACGCCGAACTGGGCGGCTTTGGCGGTTTCTTCGATCTGAAGGCGGCCGGGTTCGTCGATCCGCTGCTGGTCGCCGCCAATGACGGGGTCGGGACCAAACTCAAGCTGGCGATCGACCTCGGCCAGCACGACGGGGTCGGCATCGACCTGGTCGCGATGTGCGCCAACGACCTCATCGTCCAGGGCGCCGAGCCTTTGCTGTTCCTCGATTATTACGCGACCGGGAAACTCGACAACGCTGTCGCGGCGGCGGTCGTCGCCTCGATCGCCCACGGCTGCCGCCAGGCCGGCTGCGCGCTGATCGGCGGCGAAACCGCCGAAATGCCGGGGATGTACGCCGCCAGCGACTATGATTTGGCCGGTTTCTGCGTCGGTGCGGTCGAGCGCGCCGACGTGCTGCGCGGCGACGCGGTCGCGCCGGGCGACGTGATCCTCGGGCTGGCCAGTTCGGGCGTGCACAGCAACGGCTTCTCGCTGGTGCGGCGGATCATCGCCGAGCGCGACTGGGACCTGGGCGAGCCTCTGCCCGACGGCCGGACGCTCGGGCAGACCCTGCTCGAGCCGACGCGGATCTATGTCCGTGCCTTGCTGCCGGTCATCCGCGCCGGCCGGATCCACGGTCTGGCGCACATTACCGGCGGTGGATTTTTAGAGAATATTCCACGGGTTCTGCCGGATAATTGCCACGCCGTGGTAGATGTCGGGACGTGGCCTTTGCCGCCGATCTTCGGCCTCCTCCAGGCCGGCGGCGAGATCGCTCCAGGCGAGCTGGCGCGAACCTTCAACTGCGGCGTCGGGATGGTCGCGATGGTCGCTGCAGGCGATGCCGATGCGGTCGTGGAGGCGCTCGAAAGGGCCGGCGAAACCGTCCACCGGATCGGCCGGATCGAGGCCGGCGAGCGCGGCTGCACGGTTCACGGGCCGGCCGGCAGCTGGGGTTCGGACGAGGACTGGACCGCCGACCATCATGCCTGAGCCGGATTTGGCTGACCCGAAGCACGTTGCAATCCTGATTTCGGGACGCGGCAGCAACATGCGCGCGCTGATCGAGCAAGCGAGCGGCTATGAGGTCGTGCTGGTCGCCTCCAACAAGCCGCAGGCGGCCGGGCTCGACTATGCGCGCGGCGCTGGGATCCCCACCTGGACGTGGGACACCAAAGGCGTCGGGCGCGCCGAGTTCGAGGCCGGACTCGATCGGGTGCTGCGCGATCATCGGGTCGGAACGGTCGCGCTGGCCGGCTACATGCGCCTGCTCTCCCCCGACTTCGTCGCGCAATGGGCCGGGCGGATCGTCAACATCCACCCGTCTCTGCTGCCCAAATATCCCGGGCTCGAGACCCATGCCCGGGCGCTCGCCTCGGGCGACGCGATCAGCGGCTGTTCGGTCCACATCGTCACCGACGAAGTCGATGCCGGCGAGGTGGTTGCGAGCAAGCAGGTACCGATCGAGCCCGGCGACGACGTCCACTCGCTCGAACTGCGCGTGCTCAAGGCCGAGCATGCGTTATACCCGGCGGCATTGGCGGAGTTTGTGAACCGATGAGCGAGACCCCCGAACAGCGGCGGCGACGGCTGCGCTGGCTGACGCTCGGCGAAGTGCTGGCGGTGATCGCGGTCGCGATCAGTGCGCTTGGCCTGTGGAAGACTTGGGACGGCGACCAGCGGCCGACGACGACCGTGGTCGAGCAACGCCGGCCGATCGCGCTGACCCTGCGCGGCAAGGCGGCCGACGACGGGCGCACGCTCGAGATTAGTGCGGCCGAGCAGACCCACGCGCTGCAGTCGCTGACCATCGCACTGCCGGGCAAACCAGCCATCGACGTGGGTAGCGACGGCCAGCTTGCGGCGGGCGACGTCGAGGCCGCGCTGGGCAAGATAGTCGACCACCCCAAGGGCACGCTGCGCCAACCGGTCCGAATCAAGGCCGCCTATGTCGAGGCCGGCGAGATGCGCCACGCCAGCGGCAAATATGTGCTGGCCTACCGGTGGGAAGGCGGGGGCCTGTTCGGCGGCCACTCGCTCCGGCTGACCGGCCTCAGCCGGGGGTAGTCGTCAACGTAATAAGGAATATAGCGAGGGCGGGGAGAACAGCATGCGCACTTCGCTTTGGCTGCTGCCGCTGTGCACTGCGCTGTCTGCCTGCAACATGGCGGTGTCAGACCATCCGATGTTCTCGGCCAAGGACCGGCTGACCACTCCGCTCAAGGACGGGCTGTGGGTCGCCGACGATCCGGACTGTGCGTTCGACATTAATTTGCCGAAGGAAAAATGGCGAAACTGCGCCATTTGGACGATCATCAGCGGCAACAAGTTCGTCGAATTCTCGGCAGCCAAGGGAGAAGATCGCCCCCTCGGGTTCCTGGTCGCCGGCGGCCAGCCGCCGATCGTCCAGATCGACACGATCGAAGACGGACAGCACGCTTATCTGTTCGTGGCCGTCGACCCGACCGGACGCGACGCCGCGGGTGCGGTGACCAGCCTCAACCTGTGGGGCATTGCCTGCGGCACCGTGAAAACGGCCGGATCCAACCAGGTCGATCCCTATCCGGGGATCGACAAGGCGTGTCACCCGCTCAGCACCGACGCCTTGCGGGCGGCCGCCCTCGCCAGTCGCCCGACGACCAAGGAACCCGACCGCATGCAATGGGTCCGCGCCGAGGCGCGGTAGCGGTCAGCCAACGATTTCTTCCGGCTTGAAGAAGAAGTCGATCTCGATCTGGGCGTTTTCGGCGCTGTCGGAGCCATGGACCGAATTGGCTTCGATCGATTCGGCGTAGGTCTTGCGGATCGTACCCTCGTCGGCCTGGGCCGGGTTGGTCGCGCCCATCACTGCGCGGTTGCGGGCGACGGCATCCTCGCCCTCGAGCACCTGGACCACAACCGGGCCGGAGGTCATGAAGCTGCATAGGTCGGCGAAGAACGGCCGCTCGCGGTGCACTCCGTAAAAGCCTTCGGCCTGCTCACGCGTGAGGTGGACGCGGCGCGATGCGACCACGCGCAGGCCGGCATCCTCCAGCATCTTGGTGATCGCGCCGGTCAAATTGCGCCGGGTCGCGTCGGGCTTGATGATCGAAAAGGTGCGTTCGGTCGTCATGGCCGAGCGGTCTCCTGTGTTTGCATGGATTGGATGTTGGCCGCGCGTAGCCGCGAGCGCGGCGCGCGGCAAGGGTCAGCGAGCCCTCCGTCAGGCCTTTTCCTGCCATCGGCCATCTTCGTCGCGGGCCCAAAAGCGGCGCTCGACCCCGTCCCTGCCCGACAGCAGCTTCCACGCCAGCCGCGCCCCTTCGAGCGCGTCATTGTCGAACAGATAGAAAGCGCGGTCGTAGCCCAGCGCGGCCTCACGCCACTGGCCGTCGGCGATCAGCAGGTTACGTGCCAGATTGGGCGCATCGGGACTGGTCGAGAGCAGGATGGGCTGGCGCGCATCGTCGGTTCCGCCGGCCAGCCCATGCGGCAGGAAGCGGGTCGCGCCATGATCCCACAGCATCCGGTCGAGCCGCGCCAGCACGGTCTCATCCTCGGCCACGATCAGCAGCCGCGCGTCTTGGGCGAGGAGTTTCTCGGCGATGCTGGTGATGACCTGCTCGAACGGCGCCTGGCCGAGCTGGTAGAAGTCGACCTGCATCAGGGCGCCACGGCCGGGACCGGCCTATCCCTCGGCAGTGTCGGCGATGAACTGGTCGAGCAGCCGCACGCCATAGCCGGTCGC
>JBDSGH010000074.1:0-12128 GCA_039919095.1 Sphingomicrobium sp.
AGCGCCCGCGCCTGCTCGGCGGTCCAGCCACGGAAGAAAACGCCCTGAACTCGGCCGGTGACGACGAGGTGGCGGGCAATGATCATTGATTCTCCATGGCCGTCTCTTCGCCCACTGATCGTCTGCGAGGAGCCGAAGGCGACGTGACAATCTACACGCTCGAACGGGTAGATTGTTTCCCCGGCTTTCGCCGGGGTCGCAATGACGGCGGCGCTCACACCGTCGCGATATCCGGCGCGTCCTCGGCTTTCATGCCGACGACGTTGTAGCCGGCGTCGACATGGTGGATTTCACCGGTCACGCCGCTCGCGAGATCGCTGCACAGATAAAGCCCCGCCCCGCCGACATCATCGATCGTCACATTGCGCCTCAAGGGCGAATTATACTCGTTCCACTTCATGATGTAGCGGAAGTCGCCGATGCCGGAGGCGGCGAGAGTCTTGATCGGGCCGGCGCTGATCGCGTTGACGCGGAGGCCTTCGGGGCCGAGGTCGGCGGCGAGATATTTGACGCTGGTTTCGAGCGCCGCCTTGGCGACGCCCATCACATTGTAATGCGGGATGACCTTCTCCGCGCCATAATAGGTCAGGGTCAGCATCGAGCCGCCCGAATCCATCATCGCCCGCGCACGCTGGGCGACCGCCACGAAGCTGTAGACCGAGATGTTCATAGTCAGCAGGAAATTGTCGACGCTGGTGTCGACGAACTTGCCGCGCAGCTCATTCTTGTCGGAAAAGCCGATCGCGTGGACCAGGAAGTCGAGCTTGTCCCAGCGCTTGCGCAATTCCGCGAACGCCCGGTCGAGCGCCTCGTTGCTGCTCACGTCGCAGTCGATCAACAGGTCGGAGCCAAGCTGTTCGGCAAGCGGCCGGACGCGCTTTTCGAGAGTCTCGCCCTGGTAGGAAAAGGCCAGTTCTGCGCCGTGCTCGCCGAGCGCCTTGGCAATCCCCCACGCCAGCGAGCGGTCGTTGGCGAGGCCCATGATCAGCCCGCGCTTGCCGTTCATCAGTCCGCCCGAAGCTTGGGTCAAAGCTGTGGTCCCCCTGTTTCAAACACCAGATCGACGTCTTCGCCGGGCTGCGGTTCTTCGACTTCGAGCTCGTCCTTGAACGGCCCGCTGTAGATCTCGCCCTTTAGCGCCCTCGCCCCGCCTTCCGCTAGGGCAGCGTTGAGTTCCGCCCCCATCACCACCCCCAGGCCGATGACGAAAAAGAACAACAGCACGATCATTACTCCGGCCAGGCTGCCGTAAGTCAGGCTGTAGCCGCCGAACAGCCCGACCGCGCTTGGCAGCAGCTGGACCGTGCTCAGCCACCAGGCCGTGATCAGCACAGCGCCCGGCCATTTGCGGCAGCCGCGCTTGCGGTAGCGGGCCGGCGTCAGCGCAAAGAACAACAAATAAAAGGTCAGGAACATCATCAGCCCGGGGACCAGCTGGATGGTCCCGAGCGAGCTTGCCACTTCGGCCGAAAACGGCAGCAGCCGTTCGATCGCATGCTGGAGCGAGCTCAGCACGACCGTCGCTGCAAAGGCAAACATCAGGATCACCACCGAGGCGACGATCATCAGGATCGAGGCCAGGCGGTATTCCCAGAATGGCGCGCAGAATTTCACGCCATAGGCGCGGCGCAGGATGTCGCGGATGGTTTCGATGAAGCTCGCCGCGGTCCACAGCCCGACCAGCGCGCCGAACCACAGCAGCGGTCCGGTTCGCGCGGTCAGCACTTCCTCGACCGGCCCGCGCAGGGTCACCGCGACATCGGGCGGCAGCTTGGCAAGGATGGTTGAGACGGTCAGCGCGCCATCTTCGGTGCGGCCGAGCAGATGGGCGACCGCGGCGGCGAGGATGAAGAATGGGAACATCGCCAGCAGCGCCAGATACGCGAGGTTGCCGGCGTGGATGAAGCCGTCGTTATAGACCCCGACCGCGACCCGCTTGCACACTTCGAACGGATAGGAGCCGGGCTTGAGCTGCTCGACCACGGTGTGGCCGAACGCCGCTTCCATGCTCGCCTGGCGCTTGCGCCGGGCTTCGGGTGACTGGGGGGAGACGTCTTTCACAGCGTCGCGGGCTTCATGGCGTGGCTGGCTTCATTGAGCAGGACTAAACGCCGAGTGCCGAGCGCGGGTTGCGTTGGTCCGTCCAGCGCTTGGCGAATTCTTCGAGCTCGGCATCGGGCGCGAGATCGACCATCAGCATTACCAGCTCGTCGCCGCGCTTGCCGCTCTTGTCGGCGAAACCGCGGCCCTTGATGCGCAGCACTTTGCCCGACGTACTGCCCGGCGGCACGGTCAGCATCACCGGCCCGTCGGGCGTCGGCGCTTTGACCTTGGCCCCGAGCACCGCCTCGTTCAGCGTCACCGGCAGGGTCAGCCGGAGATGATTGCCGTCGCGGGTGAAGAACGGGTGGGGCGCGATATTGATCGTGACGATCCCGTCGCCATTGCCGCCAGGCCCCGGTTCGCCCTTCCCGGAGAGGCGAATGCGGGTGCCGTCCTCAACCCCGTTGGGCAGCTTGAGGTCGATCGTCTTGCCGTCGGCAAGCGTGATCCGCTGCGGCTTGAGCGCCGCCGCATCGACGAATGCGACCTTGAGCCGATAGGCGACATCGGCGCCTTTCTGCGGCGCCCGGCTGCGCGGGCGAAATCCGGTTGGCCCAGCGCGCTGCCGCCCGCGGGCGGCGTTGGCGGCGCCGAACAGCCCTTCGAACAAATCGCCAAGGTCGGCCGTGTTGCCGGCGTCGAACCCGCCCGGGAAACCCTCGAACCCGCCGCGCGGACCCTGGGCGTCGGGTCGCGGCCCGGACCCTTGCGAATAGCCGCCATAGCCGGCGCTGAACGGCGACTTGGGGTTGCCGTCCTCGTCGATTTCCCCGCGGTCATAGCGCGCCCGTTTGTCCTTGTCCGACAATAGGTCATAGGCCGAGGTGATCTGCGAAAAGCGCTCGGCCGCCTTGGGATTGTCCTTGTTGCGGTCGGGATGAAGTTGCTTGGCCAGGCTGCGATAGGCCTTTTTGACCTCTTCTTCGCTCGCCCCGCGCTTGATTCCGAGCCGCTGGTAAAGGTCCATTGCTCCCCCATGCCGCATGAATTGGGATGTTTCCAGATGGGTTGCGGCGGCGCTCGGTCAAAGACTAAGCGCAACCGATGACCAGCGACCCCTTCGACCTGTTCGACCAGTGGCTCGCCCAAGCCCGCGAGTCCGAGCCCAATGACCCCGAAGCGATGGCACTCGCCACCGCCGACGCCGACGGCCTGCCGTCGGTGCGGATGGTGCTGCTCAAAGGCCATGGGCCGGCCGGGTTCACCTTCTACACCAACGCCGCCAGCCGCAAGGGCGGCGACCTTGCCGCCAATCCCAACGCCGCGCTAGTGTTTCACTGGAAATCGCTGCGCCGCCAAATCCGCGTCGAAGGCGCGGTTGAAGCGGTCGGCGGGGCCGAAGCCGATTCCTATTACGAAACGCGAGTGCGCGATTCGCAGCTCGGGGCGTGGGCCTCGGATCAGTCGCGGCCGCTCGACCGTCGCGCCACGCTCGAAGCGCGGTTCGCCGCTGCGGCCGAGAAGTTTGCCGGCCACCCGGTGCCGCGCCCGCCGCACTGGAGCGGGTTCCGGATGGTCCCCAGGACGATCGAGTTCTGGAGCGACGGCGCCCATCGGCTGCACGATCGGCGGCTGTTCGTGCGCGACCCTGCCGGCGGCTGGAGCGAGGGGCTGCTCTACCCATGACGCGGCTGTTCGGCGCCGAGCGGGCCAAGCTGTCGTCGCGCGCGGCCATGGCCAGCGTCGCGCTGGCGCTGGTCCTGCTGATCGCCAAGGGCTGGGCCGCGCTGGTGACCGACTCGACCGCGATGCTGGGCAGCCTGGCCGATACCGCGCTCGACCTGATTGCCAGCCTGGCGACGCTCGCCGGGGTGTGGATCGCGGCCCGGCCGGCCGACAGCGATCACCGCTTTGGCCACGGCAAGGCCGAGGCGCTGGTCGCGCTAGGTCAGGTCGGGCTGATCGGGATTTCCGCGCTGGGCATTGGGTGGCGCGCGTTCGACCGGCTGCTGAACGGCGGCCAGACCGCCGAAATGGGGTTCGGGATCGGCGTTTCGCTGTTCGCCATCGCCGCCACCTTCGCGCTGCTGGCCTATCAGAAGCGAGTCATCGCAAGCACCGGCTCGGTCGCGATCATGACCGACAACGTCCACTACAAATCCGACCTGATGCTTAATTCGGCGGTGATCGCGGCGTTGCTGGCCGACCAGTTGCTCGGCCTGCGCGGGGCCGACGCGGCGTTCGGCATCGCGATCGCCCTGTGGCTGCTGTACGGTGCGTTCCGGGCCTCGAGCCATGCGGTCAACCAGCTGATGGATCGCGAGTGGCCGGAGGAGCAGCGCGCGCAATTCCTTGCCGCTGCCGCCCAATATCCCGAGCTGTCGGGCCTCCATGACCTAAGGACGCGGACCAGCGGCACCCACCAGTTCGCGCAATTCCATGTCTGGGTGCCGGCCGACTGGACGGTGCGCGAGGCGCACGACCGGATGGACCGGGTCGAGGAGCAGCTCCAGCGCCAGTTTCCCGGGACGGAAATCCTCATCCATCTCGATCCCGAAGGCCATACCGACCGCGAAACCATGCTTTCGTCGGATCTCACGGAGAGCGCGAAATGACCAATATCCCGTTTTTTCAGGTCGACGCCTTTGCCGACGCGCCGTTCACCGGCAATCCGGCCGCGGTCATGCCGCTCGAACGTTGGCTCGACGACGGAGTGATGCAGTCGATCGCCGCCGAGAATAATCTCGCCGAAACCGCTTTCACGGTCGCGTCCGATGGCGATGAGATGGATTACGAACTGCGCTGGTTCACGCCGACGGTCGAGGTCAATCTGTGCGGCCACGCGACGCTCGCCTCGGCCCATGTGCTGATGGGCGGGCCGCGCGTTCGCTTCGCCACCCGGTCGGGTATCCTGACCGTCACCCGCGAAGACGATTTGCTCGCGCTTGACCTGCCGGCGTCGGAGGTCGAGTCGGCCGACCTGCCCGAATTGACGCGCGCGCTGGGCGTAACCGGCGAGACATTCCTTAGCCGCGAAGGCAATGGCAATGCGATCATCCTGCTGGGCGACGAAGCCGCGGTGCGCGCGGTCGAGCCGGATTTTGCGGCGCTCGCCAAATTGCCCTTCCTGGTGTCAGTCACCGCGCCGGGCGACGAGCAGGATGTCGCGAGCCGGGTATTCGCCGCGTATCACGGGATCCCCGAGGACCCGGTGACCGGGTCGGCGCACGCCGCGCTGACGCCGTTCTGGGCCAGGCGCCTCGGCCGCGACCAGTTCATCGCGCTCCAGGCGAGCGCCCGCAGCGGCGTCCTGCATTGCCGGCTGGCGGGCAACCGGGTGATCCTCGGCGGGCGCTGCACGACCGTGATCGTCGGCAACTTCCAGCTTTGAGCGGCGGCCGGCTCCCGCGCCGGATTGGGCTGACCGGCGCGATCGTGCTGTCGTTCAACGGCGCCGTCGCCGCCTCGATCTTCGCGTTGCCGGCTGCGCTGGCGACCGATTTCGGCGCTTTCTCGCCGCTGATGTTCCCGATCGTCGCCTGCGCCGCGCTGCTGATCATCATTCCGTTCAGCTGGAGCGCGGCCGCCTTCCCGGAAAGCGGCGGGCCGGCGGCTTATGGTGCGGTGTTTGGCCGCCTGGCCGGGTTCGAGCTCGGCTGGATTTATTACATCGCCCGCGCCGCTGCCTTCGCCGCCAACGCCAACGTCCTCACCGCTTATGCCGCGCGGTGGTTCGCTGGCGCCGACGTCGGCCTGACCCGTGCGGCCATCCTGGTCGCGGCCACCGCCTTGTTCGCGGGCGTCAACGTGGCCGGAGTGCGCAAGTCGATCGGTTTGCTAAGCGGGCTGACCGTGCTCAAGGCGGTGCCGTTGCTGATTGCCGCGGTGGCCGCGATCGCCTTCACTTTCCCGTGGCCGGCGCCACATCCGGTGCCGACGCTGAGCCATTTCGAAAGCGGCCTGCTGATCATTCTCTACGCCTTCGTCGGGTTCGAGCAGGCGGTCGTCCCGGCCGGCGAAACGCGCGACCCGGCGAGCGTCCTGCCGCGCGCCATCTTCATCACCATCGGCGTCACCACCTTGCTTTATTTCCTGGTCCAGCTCGCCTTTGTCAGCGCGCTGCCGGGCGGCGCGAGCGACCAGAAAGCGCCACTGATGGACCTCGGCGCGTGGCTCGCCGGCCCATTCGGAGCCGCAGCGCTGACCCTGACAGCGATGGCCTCGCTCGCCGGCAGCCTGCACGGCATCATGACTTCGACTCCGCGAGTGAGCCATGCGCTGGCCCTGCGCCGCGACCTGCCGGCGTGGTTCGGGCGGGTCCACACGCGCTTCGAGACGCCGGCCAATTCGATCCTGTTCTTCGCCGCGCTGGCCGCCGCGCTGGCGATCAGCGGCAGCTTCGTGTGGCTGGCGGTGGTCAGCACGCTGGCGCGGATGGTGGTCTATGCGGTGACCATCGCCGCTTTGCCGCGAGCACCCGGCCGACGCCAGCTGGGCGCTGGTCATTGGCTGCTCGGCGCGCTCGGGATCGCGGTCTGCGGCTGGGCGGCGGCGCAGGCCGACACCACGGCCTGGGTCACGCTGGCCGCTTTGTCAGCGGTCGGCCTGCTGCTCTACGCGATCGCCTCAAGGAGCGGCGCTCCATCGAGCGACGCCGACCCGGTCTCCGCGATCCAGCCGCCGCCGAGCAACCGCGACCCGTCGTAGGCGACCGCCGCCTGGCCCGGCGCGACTCCATATTCGGCTGAGCCGAAGCGCACCCAGTCGCCGTCGATCGAAGCCCGCACCGGCGGCGCCAGCGAGCGCACCTTGACGCTCACCTCACGCTGCTCCTCGCCGATCCAGTTCCACTGCTCGACCCGCATGGCGTCGACCGCGAGCGCGCGCCGCGGTCCGACCACCAGTCGGCGCGTGGCGGGCTCGATCCGCACCACGAACAACGGCTCGGCCTGGCCGCCGAGCTCGATTCCGCGGCGCTGGCCGACGGTGAAGTGGACCACGCCCTGATGCTCGCCCAGCACCCGCCCGGCGAGGTCGACGATTGCGCCCGGGGCGACCGTCTCCGGCCGCAGCCGCTTGACCAGCGCGGCATAATCGCCGTCGGGCACGAAGCAGATGTCCTGGCTGTCGGGCTTGGCCGCGACCTCGAGCCCGGCCTCTTGCGCCAGCCGCCGCACCTCGCTTTTGGCGAGATCGCCGAGCGGGAAGCGCAGGAAGTCGAGCTGGTCGCGGGTCGTGCCATACAGGAAATAGCTCTGGTCGCGGCGCACATCGGCGCCCTTATGAAGCTCGGCCCGGCCATTTTCGACCACCCGCCGCACATAATGGCCGGTCGCCAGGCAATCGGCGCCAAGCTCGCGGGCGAAGGCGATCAGGTCGGTGAACTTGACCCCCTGGTTGCACAAGCTGCACGGCACCGGCGTCCGCCCGGCGGCATATTCGTCGGCGAAGCGATCGATCACGCCGGTCCGGAAGCGGCTTTCGTAATCGAGCACATAATGCGCGATGCAGAGCCGGTCCGCGACGGTCTTGGCGTCGTAGATATCCTGCCCGGCGCAGCACGCGCCCGAGCGCTTGGCCGCTTCGCCATGGTCGTACAGCTGGAGCGTTACGCCGATCACTTCGGCGCCCGTCCGCACGGCGAGCGCCGCCACGACCGAGCTGTCGACTCCGCCCGACATGGCGACGACGATACGCGCGTCCGCGCCCGGGCGTCCAAGATCGAAGCTGACCGGCATGACCGGCTCTTTACCCGAAGTTCACCCCTCGCCGCTAGACGGCAAGGACGGGTGATCGGGAGAAGCCGGAATTGTCGCGTTTCGAGGGCGAATTTGCTGCAGTTGGCGACGCTCGTCTGAGCGCGCGCGAGCTGCTCGCCGTGATCCGCGAGCAAGTCAGCCTTCCGGACCGCGACCTTAACGCCGCGATCGCTTGCTACCTGTCGTCCGGCGACGGCTGGGACGAAGCGCTCAAAACCCTCCGCGGAGCGTTCGCAATCGACGCTGCGCAAGCCGGCATTTCCGGCGCGGCCGGGGAGGATGATCATGAAATTAACCAGCGCGCTTCAGAATATCTTCAACGGCCCGGTCTTAAGCCGGTTGGCAGTGACAATGTTTGAACAGGTTTGATCCGGATGCTCGAAAATCAGAAATTTCGGCCAGCACAGGTCATCGGCCCTCTCGGTGAGCCGCTGACGCTCGATCGCCTGCCGCCGCCGCAAACGACCCGCTGGGTCGTTCGGCGCAAAGCCGAAGTCGTCGCCGCCGTTGCCGGCGGGCTGCTCAGCGTCGACGAGGCGTGCCAGCGTTATTCGCTCAGCCTGGAGGAATTCACCGGCTGGCAGCGTGCCGTCGACCGCAGCGGAATGCCCGGCCTGCGCGTCACCCGGATCAAGCATTATCGCGACGTCTACGAGCGCCAGCAGCGCTACTGACGACGTTACGGAGATCAACCGAGCCGGGGTTTTCCACGGTTTTCGCGGCACTTAATTCACCGTCCTACTGGACAGGGCCCTTCAAATCCGGAACAAGATGCGCGCATCACGCGTCTTGATGCCGGAAGGTCACCGCCTACCCATTGGTGACCACGAACAGGAGGGAAACGCTCATGGGTTTCATCATTTGGCTGATCGTCGGTGGCGTTGTCGGCTGGCTTGCCAGTTTGATTATGCGGACTGACGGCCAACAAGGCATTATCCTGAACATCGTTGTCGGCATCGTCGGCGCGGTTATCGCCGGGTTGATCCTCGGCGGTGGCAACATCAACAACTCGAACCCGCTCGATCTCACCAACATCCTTTATTCGTTGCTTGGTGCGATTGTTCTGCTGGCGATCGTTAACCTGGTTCGCCGGGGATCCGTCCGCTAGAACGCGACAGATTGTTCAAAGGAGGCCGCGCGGCATCTGCCGCGCGGCCTTTTTTGTCACTGCAGTTCAAAGCTCATGGCGACCGTCACCTGGAGCTGCTGCTCACCCGGATCGATCTTGGTCGAAGCGTCCGCCATCTGCGCCCGCACCGCCATCGGCATCGGCGGCGCCGAATAGCCCCCGCTTTCGCTGACCGACAGCAAGCGCACGACCCGCATGCCCAAGGCGCGGGCATAAATGTCGGCCCGCGCACGGCCGGCGGCAATCGCCTTCAACCGCGCCTCGTCGAGCGCGGCTTCGGGCTTGTCGATCGACAGGTTCGGTCCGCTGATCTGGTTGGCGCCCTGCGCCACTAGCGCATCGAGGATGCGGCCGGTGTTGCGAATGTCGCGAAACCGCACATTGACCTGGTTGGAAGCGGTGTAGCCGGTCAGCTGCGGCGGCTGGTTGTCCTGGTAGCGATATTCCGGGTTGAGGCTGAGGTTGGAAGTCTGGATGTCGCGGTCGTCGATCCCGGCGCTCTTCAACGCCGCGCGCACCCGCTCCATCCGCTTGGCATTGTCGGCGATTGCAGCAGTCGCCGACGCCGAGCGCGTCATTACCCCGGCGGTGATGATCGCGATGTCGGGGACGCGGGTGACTTCACCCGTGGCGCTGATGTCCAGCCGAGTGCCGGCGACGGTCTGGACAATAGGCGTCGGTGCCTGCGCTTGCGCAGCGGCGGGCAGGACCAAGCCGCCGAGCGCCAGACCCGCCAAAAAGGCATGTTTCATGTTCGCTTATCCTCATCGTTCAACGGCCTTCGGGATTGTCCAACCCCTATGGCTGTTCCATGAACGTCGAGGCAGCGCGATAATGCAACGCTTATCGGCGGCGCATCACCAGCCGATAGATGAACAGGATGATGAACGCACCGACCACTGCGGCGACGAAGCCGGCGCCATCGCCGGGCCCGTACCAGCCGACCGCGCGACCGAGGAAACCAGCGAGCAGGGCACCGGCGACCCCAAGCAGGATGGTGATGATGCAGCCGCCCGGATCACGCCCGGGCATTAGCAGCTTGGCGAGACCGCCGGCGAGCAGGCCGATCACGATCCAGCCGAGAATGCCGTAATTTTCCATTCGCCACTTCCCCTAATATCGCGTGCGCCTCACGTCGGCGCAGCCGAAACATCCATGCGCCAACGCGCCTTGGCGGAGCAAGTGCCCCGTTAGTCGAAAAACAATGGCATTGATCGAGCCGCGATCCTGTGGTTGCGGTTGGTGAGTTATTGCGATAACACAGTCAAGGCTTGAGCAGCCGTGGATTCGCAAGCAGGGCAAGAGAATTGGCTATGAATCGGGAAACCGCATTTCACTCGTCGGACACGCTGGTCGTGGTTGACGGCTCGCGCCGCAAGCGGATGCTGATCATCGGCGTCGCCGTGGTTGCGGTGATCGCCGCCTTTATCGCGTTCATCATGCTGACCCGCGGCGGCACCGAGGAACCGGCAACACCCGCCGGCGGCCAGGTGCCGACGGTAACGGTCGTCGTTCCGGGACGCAGCCAGGTCGCCCGCACGGTCACCGCCAGCGGCGCGCTTGCGGCTCGCCGCGACCAGCCGGTCGGAGTCGCCGGCGAAGGTGGCATGGTCACCCGCGTGCTGGTCGATGCCGGCGCCTGGGTCCGCCAGGGCCAGGTGCTGGCGACGATCGATCGCTCGGTTCAGAGCCAGGAAGCGGCGCAGCTCGGCGCCAGCATCCAGGTCGCGCGGGCCGACGCGGCGCTGGCCCAGAACGAGCTCGACCGGGCCCAGTCGCTGATCGCGCGCGGTTTCGTCTCGAAGGCCGACCTCGACCGCAAGCGGGCTGCTCGCGACGCCGCGTCGGCCCGGGTCCGCGTCGCCCAAGCCCAGTTCGCCGCATCGCGCGCCCGCGTCGGCCGGCTCGACATTCGCGCCCCGACCAACGGCTTGGTACTAGAGCGCAACGTCGAGCTTGGGCAGGTCGTCGGCGCCGGCGCCGGCGCCTTGTTCCGCCTTGCCGCCGGTGGCGAGATGGAAATGCGCGCCCAGGTCGCCCAGCAGGACATCGCCGCGCTCAAGGTCGGAATGCCGGCCAGCGTCACCCCGATCGGGCTCGACCGCAGCTATGTCGGCCAGGTGTGGCAGGTGTCGCCGACGATCGACCCGCAGTCGCGTCAGGGCGAAGTGCGCATCGCCGTGCCCTATGATTCGGCGATCCGCCCCGGCGGGTTCGCCGAAGCCCGGGTCAACAGCGGTACGACCACTGCCCCATTGCTCCCGCAAAGCGCCGTGCTCAGCGACGAGCAGGGCAATTATGTCTACGTCATCAACGCCAAGAACGAAGTCGAGCGGCGCAGCATCAAGATCGGCTCGATCGACGATGAAGGCGTGACCATCATCGAGGGGCTAAGCGGCAACGAAGCCGTGGTGTTGTCGGCCGGGCCGTTCCTCAACCCGGGGCAAAAAGTCGCGCCCAAGCGGCAAGCCGCCCGCTGACCTGAGCCAGAAGAGCTAGCCGAATGAACTTTCGCAACATCTCGTCGTGGTGCATCCGCAACCCGGTCGGGCCGATCGTCCTGTTCGTCGGGCTGATGCTGGCCGGGTTCATCGCGTTCGCGCGGATGCAGGTCAACAATGCCCCGGACATCGATTTCCCGGCGGCGATCGTCAGCGTCGTCCAGCCCGGCGCCGCGCCCAACGAGATGGAAACGCAGGTCACCCAGCGGGTCGAATCCGCGATCCGCGGAATCACCGGCGTGGAGGAGATGAGCAGCACGGTCACCGAAGGCAACAGCACGACCTTCGTCCAGTTCAAACTCGGCACCCCGACCGACCGCGCGGTCAATGACGTCCGCAATGCGGTGTCCCAGATTCGCAGCAATCTTCCCGAGGGGATTCTAGAGCCTCAGGTCACTCGGGTCGACGCCGAGGACGAGCCGATTTCCTACGTCGGCGCCCAAACCACCGACATGACGCTCGAGCAATTGAGCTGGTACATCGACAACACCGTCGCCAAGCGCCTGCTTGGCCTCGAGGGCATCGCCGCGGTCAGCCGGGTCGGCGGGGTCGACCGGACGATCCGCGTGATTCTCGATCCGGCCGCGCTCCAGGCGCAGGGCATCACCGCCTCGCAGGTCAATGGTCAGCTTCGCCAGAGCAACATGAACGGCGCCGGCGGCCGCGCCGAGATCGCCGGCTCCGAGCAGTCGGTGC
>JBDSGH010000075.1:0-4397 GCA_039919095.1 Sphingomicrobium sp.
CGGATCGGCATGGGGCCGAGCCCGATGCTCTATTTCGCCACCGCGACACTCGGCGTGGACGGCGGGATCCAGGTCACCGGCAGCCACAACCCGGCCGATTACAACGGCTTCAAGCTGCTGCTCAACGGACGTTCGGTGTTCGGCGAGGAAATCCAGGCGCTCGGCCGCCGCGCCGCCACCGGCGAGTGGAGCGATGGCCGCGGCCAAGTCAGCGAAGCCGATGTGGTCGAAGCTTATTCCAACCGGCTGGTCGAGGATTTCGAGGGCGGCGAGTTTCGCATCGGCTGGGACGCCGGCAACGGCGCCGCCGGGCCGGTGCTGGAGAAACTGATCGCGCGCCTGCCGGGCGAGCATCACGCGATCTTCACCGAGGTCGACGGCAATTTCCCCAACCACCACCCCGACCCCACGGTCGAGGCCAACCTCGCCGACCTAAAAGCGCTGGTCGCCGCCAAGCAGCTCGATTTCGGAATCGCGTTCGATGGCGACGGTGACCGGATCGGCGCGGTCGACGGGGTGGGCCGGGTGATCTGGGGCGACCAGTTGCTCGCGATCCTGGCCGGGCCGGTGCTTGCCGCGCAGCCCGGCGCGACGATCATCGCCGACGTCAAAGCGAGCCAGATCCTGTTCGACCGGATTGCCGAACTGGGCGGGACGCCGGTGATGTGGAAGACCGGCCACAGCCTGATCAAGTCGAAGATGAAGGAAACCGGCGCGCCGCTCGCGGGCGAAATGAGCGGGCACATCTTCTTCAAGCACCGCTGGTACGGCTTCGACGACGCGCTTTATGCCGCGGTGCGGCTGATCGAGGCGGTCGCCCAGTCGGGCCAGAGCCTGACCGAGATCATGGACGAAATGCCCAAGTCGGTCGCGACCCCCGAAATGCGCTTCACGGTTGAGGCCAGCCGCAAGTTCGACGTGGTCGGCGAAGTGCTCGAGCGGCTGTCGGCCGACGGCGCCAAGGTCGACGCGACCGACGGTGCGCGGGTCAGCACCGAAGACGGCTGGTGGCTGTTGCGCGCGTCCAACACGCAGGACGTGCTGGTCGCCCGGGCCGAGGCCAAAGACCAGGCCGGGCTCGATCGCCTGATGACGCAGATCGACGAGCAGCTGGGCAAATCGGGCGTCGAACGGAGTGAAGCGGCGCATTAGCGCCGGGCCGATGGAACCAAGTCAAAGCGGACCGGCAGTCTAAGATTCTGGCCCGAATTGGCCGCCAACCTTTATCGTCATCCCTGTCTCCGATCTCCGATCGATTTTATCCTCAACCGTCATCCGGGAGGGGAGCGCGTGACGTGAGCATGGCATTTTCACTGGCACTGTCGTTTGTGGCGGCGGCCGCTGCGCAACCGCAGCCGCAGCCGCAGACGGTCGACCAGAACACCGTCAACGTGATCGGGCCGAGGCCCGGTCCGGATGAGGTCATCTGCCAGAAAGTGCCGCAACTCGGATCGCGACTGATCGTCAAGAATATCTGCGCAACGCGATCGCAGTGGGCGCAGCGCGAGCAGGACGACAAGGCCTACGTCAATGACGTCGCCAGGAATGCGCTGCTGTGGAATGCGCCGCCGCACTGATCGGCCAGGGTGGCGCGATCGCGACCGATCAACCGTAATATCTTCCAGACGCGGCCGGGCGGTTTCTGAATCACGGTTTCGTGCCGGAGCACCTTATTTTGAATAGTGCCCTCGCCTGCCCCGGCAACGACCGCGAACTCACTCGCCGCTAAACAGCAGGACCGTTGCGCCAACCACCACCACGGAGATTGCGAACGTCGCGATCGCCCAAATGAGGCCCACGACGATGCTGCGCTTCGCCTCGCGCACGAACCATGTCGCTTCGACCCCGATGTAGAAGGTCATGGCGGCAGCAAACAATAAGGCCGCTGGCGGATTGGCCGCCGTTTGCGGCAAGCGGGTAAGGGTTTCGGCGATGCTGGAGGCTAGCACCACCGGGGGCGTCACGAAGCATTGGGCGTAGAACAGAGGCTGCAGCGTATCGCGGTCGACGGGCCGCCGCAGCATCGCCAGCGCGCAAACGCCGGCAATGATCGGCAGCAAGGCGAAGGTGATCAGCCGGAACAGGATCACACTGGTATTGTCGGTGATCATCGCCGCGAGCCCGATGCCGTTGTCGATCAGCGTGCTGTGCCCGAACACCGCGACCTCGATCCCGGTCGCGGCGATCACCGTCAGCAACAAGAAAATGGGCGGGCTAACGAGGTCCCGAAACTGCTCGGCGGCTGGCAGTGCCAGCTCATTTTCCGCCCGCTTCATCATCTGCTGCGGATGACGCACCGAGCGCCACATCGTCCGCGGGTAGAAAACCAGCCACGACATGATCTCGAACAGCAAGACCTCAAAGGATTTGAGGAAGAGAATGAATGGCACGGCCGCCCCCCGACAATTGGACTAGTGTAACGAATGATGTCGGATCGGGCTAACCCCGCCAGCGCGTGAGCGTGACGAGCACGAGCGGTTGCTATATGTTCGGCGTCATGCCGGAGCGGGTTATCCTCGATAGCGCCCAAATGAACCCCGGCTCCGAGCTCGGGCAGCTCAAGCGCATGTTCGAACTGGCGCCGGGCTTCGCGGCTTTGCTCGAAGGCGACGATCACCGGTTCGTGATGGCCAATGCGGCGTTCGGCGACCTCGTCGGCCGGCGCGAGCTGGTCGGCCGGACGCTGGCCGAGGCGCTGCCCGAACTGGCCAGCCAGGAATTCACCGCTTTGCTCGACGCCGCAGCGATCTCCGGCGGGGCGTTGGTCGAACCCAAGATGAGCATGCGCGTCATCCGCTCGGGCGACATGGCCGAAGAGCTGTTCGTCAGCATCGTCTTCCAGCCGCTGACCAGCGTCGCAGGCAAGCCCGCCGACGTGTTCGTCCAAGGCCACGAAGTGACCGGCGACCAACGCAACGAAACCATCCGCGCGGCGCACAACAAGGTGCTCGAGCTGGCAATCGGCGACAGCCCGCTCGAACGCACGCTGGGCGAGCTGATCGGGATCGTCGAGGCGACTTCCAGCACGGGCGTGCTGGGCTCGATCCTGCTGCTTGACCAAGACGGCAAGCATTTGCGGCACGGCGCCGCGCCGAGCCTGCCGCCCGAATATATGGCGGCGATCGACGGGGCGGAGATCGGCCCTGTAGCGGGATCGTGCGGGACCGCGGCTTATCGCGGCGAGCCGGTGTTCGTGACCGACATCGCGACCGATCCCTTGTGGGCGGTCTACAAAGCGGTGGCGCTGCCGCACGGGCTGCAATCGTGCTGGTCGACGCCGATCATGACCCGCGGCGGCCAGGTCCTCGGCACCTTCGCCATGTACCACCACGAACCGCGCGAACCGACCGTCCGCGACCTGACTTTGGTCGACCTGGTGACGCAGACGGCGGCCTTGGTGATCGATCGGGAACGGGCGCAGATAGCGCTGCGCAACGTGGGGGCGGTGGTGTGATCTGACTTCCGCTTTCCTCCCCTCGATTTCGAGGGGAGGGGGACCAGCAAAGCTGGTGGAGGGGTACTTTCTGCAAGATGGCGTGCCCCTCCGTCAGTCCTGCGGACTGCCACCTCCCCTGCCAATGCAGGGGAGGAGAACTATGACGGCGTTCGTTCCCGGCACTCCTCGACGATCAGCGTAATTACGGCTTCGAGATTGTCCCGCACGTCCGTCGCGCGAATTCGCAATGTCCTGATGCCCTGACTAATCAGCCAGTCGTCACGCCGCCGGTCACGCTCGGGATTTGAGCCCATCTCATGGGACATTCCATCTATCTCGACACAGAGCGCGGATTCATAACAGAAGAAGTCCAGTATGTAGGGTCCAAAGGGGTGTTGTCGTCGGAACTTGAAGCCGCCGGGCCGGAGTCGGAGGACGTTCCACAGCCGGCGCTCGGGAGGCGTCATCGCCTTGCGCAATTGTCGTGCTCGGTCGGTGGCCAATGATTTTTTCCATGCGGGACCGAGCGGAGCGGATCATAGCAGATCGGAAGGTCCCCTCCACCGCTTTCAGCGGTCGCCCTCCCCTGCGAATGCAGGGGAGGAAGGCGTCAATCATCCTCATCCTCGTAGCCGATGAGGTTCAGTTCGCGGGCCTTGATCTGGTGGGTCATGCACCAGTGTTTGAGCGCGTCCTCGCGGCCGTGGGTGATCCACACCTCCGTGGGCGCGACCTCGCGGATGGTCTGGGTCAGTTCGTCCCAGTCGGCATGGTCGGAGATGATCAGCGGCAGCTCGACATTGCGCTGGCGGGCGCGTTGGCGGATGCGCATCCAGCCCGAGGCCATCGCCGTCACCGGATCGGGCAGGCACCGCGACCAGCGGTCGTTGAGCGCGCCGGGCGGGCAGATCACGATGTGGCCGGCGATGTCCGACTTGGCCGCGTCGGCGACCGGGCGCAG
>JBDSGH010000076.1:0-5592 GCA_039919095.1 Sphingomicrobium sp.
GTCGCGCGGCGTATCGACTGAACCCGCGCCGCCAGCGACGGTCGAGAAGCGCACGAACGTTTCGGTCTTGCTACCTTTCTTGAACACCGCCGCTTTGGTCAGGCCGCTGATGTCCGCGGTCGCTTCGAACACGCCGTGCGCACCGCTCCCGCGGGCATGGACGATGCGCTCGGGGATGCGCTCATGGTCGAAGTGGAAGATCTTCTCGCGCAGGACGAAGTCCTCGAGCAGGCTCGGCCCGCGCGCGCCGGCCTTGAGGCTGTTCTGATTGTCGCTGACCGGAACACCGAAATTGGTCGTGAGCAGGTCGCCGCCACTCTGGTGAGTCTCCCCGCCGGGTCCGGCCGAAGTGCGCGCGTCGTTGGTCTTGGATGTTCGGGCCATGAGCTTGGCTTTCAATGGAGGAAGATTGCCGGCGACCAACGGATGGACATGGCGGAATATCCTTCTGAACCTTGAGCTTAGGGAATAAACAGCGGCGCCTGTCCGCCGCGGTGGTCGGCTCGCAAATCCGCAGCTAAACTTGGCGGTAAGTTGGGGAGACAAGCGATGACTGCATTCCTGCTGGCCATGCTCGCCGCAACGGCAGCGCCAGGCCCGGCCGAGCAAGCCGCGATCTTCACGGCGGCGGGTTTCACCCGGCACGGCGGCGCGTGGAAATCGGGCAATTGCGACGGGATGGAAAGCGAATCCTACGAACCGGGCAAGATCGACACCTATCGTGACTTGAACGGCGACGGCCGGCCCGATGCGGTGGTCACCGAAGGCGGCGCGATTTGCTACGGCGACGCCGGTACGCACTTCTGGCTGCTGTCGAAATCGGCCAGCGGGTCGTGGACAGTGATGATGAGCGAGACCGGAATGCCCGGCATGCTCGCGGCCAAAGGCGCCGCCGGCTGGCCCGACATCGAGCTCGGCGGACCCGGCTTCTGCTTCCCGGTCTATCGCTGGAACGGCCGCGTCTATGCCGTCAACCGCTTCGAATATGAGGGCAAGCGCTGCACTGCTCGCTAACCCAAGCATGACCGCTCACAAGTCCGGCGATCCGATCACGCTCAACCGGCTCTACGGGCGGTCGATGGGTCACAAGCTGCGCCCGGCGCAGCAGTTGCTGATCGACACACTGCTGCCGGCGATCGCGGTGCCGCCCGATGGCGAGATCACGGCCCAGCGCCTGTTCGGCGAAAACCGCACGCTCCACCTCGAAATCGGCTTCGGCTCGGGCGAGCATCTCGCCGAGCGCGCCGATCTATTGCCCGACCATGGCTTCATCGGCGCCGAACCGTTCGTCAACGGCGTCGCGACCGCGCTCGGCCACGTTCGCGACCGCCACCTGGCCAACGTCCGACTGCACATGGGCGACGCGCTCGACGTGCTCCGCCGCGTGCCCGATGGGACATTGCGCTTCGTCTATCTGCTCCACCCCGATCCGTGGCCCAAGGCGCGCCATTCAAAGCGGCGGATGGTCAATGACGGGCCGCTCGCCCTGATCGCCGACAAGCTCGAGCCCGGCGGCGAACTCAGGATTGCGACCGACCATCCAGTCTATCTCGAATGGACCCTGGCTGCGATGCAGCGCCACCGCGAGCAGTTCCAATGGCTCGCCGAGCGCCCGGCGGATTTTCTCGAACCGCCCAGCGGCTGGCGCGAAACCCGCTACGGCGCCAAGTCCCGTCGCGAGGGCCGCCGGCCTTATTATCTGCGCTACCGTCGCGCCTGACCCTTGGGCTCGAGCCGCAGCAACCGTCCCCCGCTTTCGCCATCCTCGAGCAGATAGACTTCGCCGCGCGGGCCCTGGTCGACGGCGCGGATCCGCGCCCCCATCGGCCACTGGTCGGCCTTGCGCGCGCTGTCGCCGGCGATGTCGACGTGGATCAGCGCTTCACCCGACAGCGCGCCGATCAGTGCGTCGCCCTTCCACTGCGGGAACAGGTCGCCAGTGTAGATCAGCAAGCCGGCTGGCGAGATCGACGGGTTCCACCACAGCTTGGGCGCCTCGAAGCCGTCGCCCGCGCGGTGGTCGGGAATGTCGCTGCCGTCGTAATTGCTGCCGTTCGAGGCGCGCGGCCAGCCGTAATTCTTGCCCGGTTGGATCAGATTGAGCTCGTCGCCGCCCCGGGGTCCCATCTCGATTTCCCACAACCGGCCGTCGGGCGCGAATTGCACCCCGAGCAGGTTGCGGTGGCCGATGGACCAAAAGCTCGCTGCGATTCCGCCGCGGCCGGCCCAGGGATTACCGGGCGCAGGGGCGCCCTCATCGGTCAGATGGAGGACCTTGCCGAGGTTGCCGGTAAGCGACTGCGCCGGATCGAATTTCTGGCGCTCGCCGGAGGTCAGGAACAGCGATCCATCGGGCGCGAAGGCGATGCGGTGGCTGAAATGGCCGTCCCCACTGACCTTGGGCGACTGGCGCCAGATCACCTTGAAGCCGGCCAGCCGCGGCTGCCCCGAGCCGAGGATCAGCCGGCCGTAACCGAGCGCCGCGCCCGAGGTGTCGTTGGGTCCGGACTCGACAAAACTCAAATAGACCCGCTGGTTGCCGGCAAAGCCCGGATGGACCACGACATCGCCGAGCCCGCCCTGCCCGCCGACCTTGACCTGCGGCACGCCGGCAACCGCCTGTTTGGACCCGTCGGCGCTGTTAAGCAGCCACAATTTCCCCTCTCGTTCGGTGAGCAGCGCGGTGCCGGTCAGCGGCACTCCGCTGCCGGGCAGGAATTCCATCGCCCACGGGGTCGAGAAGCGGGCCACCTCGGTCGCCGTGAACGGGCGCTCGGCGATCGTTGCCGCGGACGGCGTGCCGGCCGAACCGCACGCCGCCAGGCCCAGCACCAGTCCAGACTGCATTAAGCGAAGGCTCATCGGAGGGGGTCCTTAGACTAGCTCGATACCGGCGCGGTGCCGGTCTATGTAGGTCACCGAATGGAATCCTGCAGCATACTCTCTCTCGCGACCGCGGTGCCACCACATGTGATCGAGCAAGCCCAGGCCAAGGCTGTCGGTCGCCGGGCTTTCGGCGGACGGCCGGCTTTGTTCGACCGGCTGTCGGGCGTGTTCGACAATGCCGGCATCGCCAAGCGCCACCTCGTCGCTCCGATCGAATGGTATGAACAGCCGCACGGCTGGAGCGACCGCAACACGCTCTATCTCGACGCCGCCGAAAAGCTGTTCGAGCAAGCGGCATGGGCGGCGATTGCCAAGGCCGGTCTCACCCCCGACCAGATCGACGGCGTCGTTACCGTATCAACTACCGGCATTGCCACGCCCAGCCTCGAAGCACGGGTCAGCCCGCGGCTCGGCTTGCGCAGCGATGTCCGCCGCGTGCCGGTGTTCGGCCTGGGCTGTGCCGGCGGGGTCAACGGCCTCGCTCTGACCGCCCGGCTGGCCGCTTCAGAACCCGGCAGTCACTGGCTATTCGTCACGGTCGAAACCTGCTCGATCTCGATCCGACTCGACAGCGACGATCCCGCCGCGATCGTCGCCACCGCTTTGTTCGGCGACGGCGCCGCCGCCGCAGTGGTCACCGCCGGCCGGCACAGCCTGGCGCGAATCACCGCCTCGGCCGAACAATTATGGCCCGACACGCTGCGCATCATGGGCTGGGACATCGAAGATCCCGGCCTCGCCGTGGTGTTCGACCGCGCCATCCCGCCGTTCATCGAGGCCGAATTGGCCAGCGCGGTGGACTCCATGCTCGGCCAGATGGGCGTCGAGCGCAGCGCGATCGACCGTCTTTGCTGCCACCCCGGCGGGGTCAAGGTGATCGACGCGATCGAGACCGCGCTCGAATTGCCGCAGGGCGAACTCAACCTCGAGCGCGAAGTGCTGCGTGAGTTTGGCAATATGAGCGCGCCGACCGTGCTGTTCGTGCTCGAACGGCTGATCGCGCGCGGCCTGCCGAACCGGGTACTGATGACCGCATTCGGCCCCGGCTTCACTTGCGCGGGCCTGCTGCTCGAAGCGGCATGACCGACGCCGCAATCGTGATCCTCGCTTTGGTCACGACGCAGCGGCTGGCCGAATTGTGGCTGTCGCACCGCAACACAAGGCGGCTGGTCGCGCACGGTGCGGTCGAGCATTGCGCCGGCCATTATCCGCTGCTCGTCATGCTCCACGCCGCCTGGCTCGCGGCCTTGTGGTGGTGGGCGCCGGGCCGTTCGATCAACTGGGCCCTGATGGCCTTTTTCGTGCTGTTGCAGTTGGCGCGGCTATGGGTGATCGCCACCCTCGGCCAGCGCTGGACGACCCGGATCATCGTCCTCCCCGCCGCCCCCTTGGTCCGCGCCGGCCCGTATCGGTTCGTCGCCCACCCCAATTATCTGATTGTCGCGCTCGAGGTCGCGGCGCTCCCGTTGGCGTTCGGACTGGTGGGAGTCGCGCTTGTCTTCAGCCTGCTCAACGCCGCCGTGCTGGCAATCCGCATCCGCGCCGAAAATGAGGCGCTCGGCCATGGCTAGGGCCCAGGCTGCAGTGGCGTTATTCGACTCCCGAGTCGCGTCGGCCCCAGCTCCCCGGGCCGTGATCGCATCGCCCATGTGCACGCCGCGTTGACGCTTGCACGGACCGCTCCACGAGCCTATATCGCAGCCCTCTCCTCGACATCGTTACCGACGTTGAGGCTGGCCTCCCCCCGGAGGCCGGTCGCGGAGCTGTTTTGGAATTTAACGACTGCATGGCCAACGAAGCTGCGCTTACTGCACTGCTCGAACCGGAGGTGAAGGCCCTCGGTTACGACCTCGTGCGCGTGGCGATGATCGGCGGAACGTCGGACCCGACGCTGCAGATCATGGCTGAGCGGTCCGACACCCGCCAGCTCGAGCTGGGCGATTGCGAGATCATCTCGCGCCGGCTGTCGGACGTGCTCGACGCGCTCGAAGCCGACGGCCGCGACCCGATCGAAACCGGCTACCGACTCGAAGTCAGCTCGCCCGGCATCGACCGGCCGCTGACCCGCCGGTCGGACTTCGCCGACTGGACCGGGCATGAAGCGCGGCTCAAGTTCGTCGAGCCGATCGACGGTGCCAAGCAGGTTTCGGGAATTCTCGAAGGCCTCGATGGTGACACGGTCCGCCTGTCGACCACCAAGGGTCCGCGCCAGATCCCATTTGAATCGATTGCCTCGGCCAAGCTGCTGCTGACCGACGCCCTCATCAAAGCCACCGCCCCGCTCGTCGCCGACGGGGCCGATCTCATCAAGATGGAAGGTTAGAACATCATGGCCACCGCCGCTCCTGCAACTGCAGGCCCCGCCGCCAACAAGGCCGAACTGCTCGCCATCGCCGACGCTGTCGCGCGCGAGAAACTGATCGACCGCGGCATCGTCATCGAAGCGATGGAAGACGCCATCCAGCGCGCCGCCCGCGCTCGCTACGGGGCCGAAAACGACATCCGCGCCAAGCTCGACCCGGTCACCGGCGACCTGCGTCTGTGGCGCGTGGTTGAAGTGACCGAAGAGGTCGACGACTATTTCAAGCAGGTCGATTTGAAGGGCGCGCAGAAGCTCAAGGCCGACGCCGCGGTCGGCGACTTCATCGTCGACCCGCTGCCGCCGATCGAGTTCGGCCGGATCGCCGCCCAGGCCGCCAAGCAGGT
>JBDSGH010000077.1:0-5885 GCA_039919095.1 Sphingomicrobium sp.
GCCTGCGCGACCGCGGCCAGCCGCGCCTGCTGGTCACCTGCCACCGGCGCGAGAATTGGGGCGACGGGCTGAGTTCGGTGGCGGCGGCGCTGTGCCAGCTGGCCGACAGCGGCACCGCCCGGATCGAAGTCATGCTCCACCCCAACCCGCATCTGTCCGACCGAATCAAGCAGCTGCTCGGCGGGCGCCAGGCAATTGCGCTGCTGCCACCGTGCCGGCACTCCGAGCTGGCCGCGCGCATGCGTGACTGCGACCTGATGCTGAGCGATTCGGGCGGGGTCCAAGAGGAAGCGCCGGCGCTCGGCGTGCCGCTGCTCGTGCTGCGCGACAAGACCGAGCGGCCCGAGGCCTTGTGGACCGGCAATCTGCGACTCGTCGGGACCGACACCGACCGCATCGTCGGGGTGGTGCGCGACCTGCTCGACGATCCCGCCGCGCTGTCGGTCATGGCCGAACCGTCGCTGCCCTATGGCGATGGCCGCGCCGGCTACCGCATCGCCGCGCTGATCGAGCAATGGTGGGTCAGCCGCGCCTTTTCCAAACCGCACGGCTGAAGCGGCTCCAACCCAATCGCCGCCAAAATGGTTAGAAGCCGCTTAACCATGGTGTTTAGGCCGCCCTTGTTGTTGTCCTGCGACAAGCCGAGCGATGGGCAGACGCTTCCTCGACCGGCCGACCTGGCGCCTCGCTGTGCTTGCGGGAGCATTGGCTGCATCGCCGGCGACGGCTGAGGCTGCGGTGCCGGCACCGACGGCGAGCTTCAACGCCAGCTCGGCCAAGGCCGAAGCGATTCTCGGCGCGCCCAGCCGGCTCGCCGCGATTCTCGCCCAGCAGGAGGGCCTTCCGGCGCCGCAGCCGTTCCAGCAAGCGGCCATCGCTTTGAAAAGACCGGCCTACGATCATCACGCCCGCAACGGTCGGCCGGACGTGTTCGGCAGCGTCGCGCTGGCGGTTCGGCGCACTCCGCTCGACCGGCAATGGCGGCGCGTCGCGCGCCACCGGGTCGACGGCAGCGCGGCGGTTTTCGCGTCGGCGTTGCGCAAGCGCGGCGAGATCGAGCGAATCGAAGCGGTCAATCATTTCGTCAACGACCGGGTCGAGTTCGTCGACGACGCCAGCCAATACGGCCGCGACGACCTGTGGGCCGCGGCCGACGACACGCTGCGCCGCCGGCGTGGCGACTGCGAAGATTATGCGATCGCCAAGCTGCAGATGCTGCGCGCGGCCGGGGTCGCCGACCGCGATCTCTATCTGGTTATCGCCCGCGACCTGATCCGCCGCGCCGACCACGCGCTGCTGGTGGTCCGGGTCGGCGAGCGCATGGTGGTGCTCGACAATGGCACCGACCAGCTGCTCGATGCCGACGACGCCAGCGATTACCGCCCGGTGCTGACCTTCTCGACCAGTGGCGCGTGGACCCACGGCTATCGCGTTGCACTGGAGCCGACGATCCTGGCCGCGGCGACGCTGGCGCCGCTGTCCCCGTCCTTTTCGGGGCGCGCCGACTAGCGTTCGCGCAGTGCCTCGCTGCGGGCTTTCAACACCGGCTTGAGCAAATAGCTCAGGATGCTCTTGCGGCCGGTGATGATCTGGGTGTCGGTCATCATCCCAGGCGTGATCGGAAGCCGCCGCCCGGCCGACATCAGAAAAGCTTTGTCGGTTTCGACCAGGACGTTGAAATAGGCTTCCTTGGTCGCCTCATCGTAGATCGAGTCGGCCGACACCTGCACCACCCGCCCGTCGAGCCCGCCATAGGTCGAGAAGTCGTAGGCGGTAACCTTGACCAGTGCCCGGTCGCCGACCTTGATGAACGCGATGTCGCTCGGCTTGACCCGCGATTCGACCAAAAGCTTGTCGCCCATCGGCACGATTTCCATAACCTTCTGGCCGGCCTGGACGAAGCCGCCGATGGTCGTCACCTGGAGGTCGTTGACCACCCCGTCGACCGGCGAACGCAACTCCATCCGGCCCACCCGGCCGCGCGCGCCGCGCAGCGATTCCTGGTTGACCGCGATCTTGGCATTGACCTCGCTGCGCTCGTTGAGCGCCTCTTGGCGAAAGCTGAAGCCGGCTTCGCTGGCCTGGGCGAGCGCCTCGCTGACCGCGGCCTGGGCGCGGGATTGCTGTTCGCGGGCGGCGGCGATGCGGCCCCTGAGATCATTCACTTCGCGCCGGGCGTCGAGCAAATCGGTTTGCGGCACGATGCTCTTCAGCGCCAGCGGCTCGAGCATCCCGACCTGCCGCTGGGCGAGCGCCAGGCTGCCCTGGAGGCTGGCAATGGTCGCCTGGGCTTCGGACGCCTCGCGGCGGCGCTGCTCGGCGCTGGCGTTGAGCGCGGCGATGCGGCTGCGCAGCGCCGATTCGCGGACCTGGCGAAGCTGGGCTTCGTCGGCGCAATCGGCCCCGGCGCAGGCGGTCGAAGTCCTCGTGCCTTCGGCCGACAGCCGCGCCGAGCGGGCCGACAGCGCCTCGGTCTCGGCCTCGATCTGGCCGAGTTCGGACGCGCTTTGGGTGTCGTCGAGGCGCGCCAGTAGCTGGCCGCGGCGGACTCGCTGGCCCGAGCGAACCATCAGTTCGCGGATCGTCGCCGGCTCGGCCGACTGGATCAGCTGGGCCTTGCTGGTCGGAATGACCTTGCCCTGCCCCCGGGTCACTTCGTCGACCTGGGCCAGCATCGCCCACAGGATGAACAGCGCGAAGCCGATTGCGACCGCAACGATGATCAGCCGCGAACCGGTCAGCGGCCGGCGATGGCGCCGGTCAGCGCCGCGCAAGGGAACGGTCGCCATGGCTGGCCTTGGGCTCGCCCCTGGTCAGCGCGCCGCGACGACCGGCGCGGTCGGCGCCTCGTCCGCGGGGGCCGGCGGGGACCGTCCGGACTGGTCGTCGAGCGCCTGGGTCGGGCCGCTCCCAACCTCGTGCGGACCAGGGATGTTGAGCACCCAGCCCTTGGTCACGTCGAGGAAGCCGCCGACGTCGTTGTCGGCGCGGGCGACCTGCGGCCGTTGCTGCGCCGCGATCAGCGCTTGCTGGTTGGCGGCAAGCTGATCCTGGCCGGGCAGCGGCGGGCGCAGCATCATCGGGTCATCGGGCTCGCCGATATAATGGCCGGTGAAGGCGGCGCGCTGGCCCCACGCGCCGGGCCAGCGGTAGAAGATGTGCGCGCCGAGTTGCGAGACCTTGGCCAGCATCGGCGCCCAGCGCGGCGCGACATAGTCCGCATGGTAGTGCGTCGCCGAGCCGACGGCGGTTTCGACATAACCTTCGAGCGCGGCCTCGGCGACCTCCTTGGCTTCGCGCCATTTGTCGGCCACCGGCGGGCGGTAGAGCGCGCCGTCGCAGACAAAGCTGAACTGGCACACCGGGGAGCGCGAGCCCTGGTAGACCACGCCGCAAACCGATTTCGGGAAAGCCGGGTGGCGCATCCGGTTGATCACCACCTGAGCGACCGCGCGGCGTCCGTCGAGCGGCTCGAAACCGGCTTCGTAATACACCGCCTGGGTCAGGCACAGCAGCGCCCGGCGGTGGTCGAGATCGTCACCCTGGCGGATCGCGAACGGCCGCGCGGCCTGCATCGGCGCAGTGCTGAACGGGAGCGCGGCATTGATCAATTTGGCTTCGTCGCCAACCGCCCGGATCTCGGCCGGTGAGGCACTGGTCGCGGCCACCAGCGCGGCCGTGCTGGCCGGCAGCAGCGGAACGGAAACCGCCTCTTTTTCAGCGGCGACGGCCGGTTCGCGCGGCATCATCGAGGCCGTTGCCAGTGCCGCCAGCCCGACCATTCCGAGCGCAGTCGCGTGGAGCCGATAGCCCGTCAGGCGGTGGGCGATCCGGTCGCGCGCCGCCAGCATTGCAGCGACAGCCGCCCAGGCGACGATGGCGAAGTCCACCACGTCGATTCGATTTCCTGCGCGACGGGCCGCGAAACGGCGCCGTGCGATCTCAAGGGAAGTCATGACTTCGCCTCTTTCTGTGCGTTATTCAAATGGCCGAGGACCTGATCGCGGGGGCCGTCGGCTATGATCCGCCCGCCGTCAATAACAACAAGCCGATCAAGAATCGACAGCATGTTGTGGCGGTGGGTGGCGACGATCAGGGTCTGGTCGGGCGCCAGTGCGGTCTTGAGATGCTCGATGAAATAGAGTTCGGTCTGGGTGTCCATCGCCCCGCTCGGCTCATCCAGGAAGAGCAATTTGCTGGGCGACACCAGCGCCCGAGCGAGGACCAGCAGCGAACGCTGGCCGCCCGACAGCCGCGAGCCCCGTTCCCCGACCGGAAGGTCGAACCCGGCGGCATCCCGCGAAAGGAAGATGTCGGCGCCCGAGCGGACCACCGCGTCAACCAGCTGCGAGTCGCTGGCCTGCGCCGCGCCGAGCATCAGATTGTCGCGCACCGTGCCGCTGAACAGCTCGCTGTCCTGGCCGACGAAGCGGAACGATTCGCGTAACTGGTGGGGGTGAAACTGGCGGCTATCGAGCCCGTCGACGAGGAACGTGCCGTCGCTCGGCTCATAGAGGCCGCACAGGATCCGCCCGAGGGTCGACTTACCCGACGCGACCCGGCCGATGATCCCGATCCGCTCGCCTGGCCGGATCGACAGGTTCAAGCCGGCGAGCGCATCGCGGCTGGCGCCTGGATAGCGGAACGTGAGGTCGGCCAGAGCGATCTGCCCGGCGCGGATCTCGGGCATGATGCTGCGCATCGACGATTGCCGCTCGTCGGTGACGTCCATCATCAGTTGCAGCGAATCAAGCGTTGCGAACGCCTGACGGCCGCGGGTGAAGAGGAAGGCGAGCTGCCCGATCGGCTGGATCGAGCGACCGGCGAGCATGATGATTGCGATGATCGCGCCCATCGTCATCTCGCCCTCGTTGAAGCGGTAGAAGCCGCCGATCAGAAGGCCGACGCTGATCAGTTGCTGCGACACGCCGGCGAGGTTGATGGCGACCGCGGTCAGGCTGCGCATCCGTTCCTGGGTCGCGGCCGACATGCCGGCATAGCGCCGCCAGCGGCCGAGCATCTGGCCTTCGGCGCGCGCCGCCTTGAGGGTTTCGGCGCCGGCGATGGATTCGACCAGCACCGAATGCTGGAGGCTGGCGTCGGCCTGCGCGTCGAGCGCCGCTCGGCCCATCGACTTCTGCAAGCTGATGCCCGCGACCAGCATCAGCGCGATGCCGGTGATCGGGACCAGCACCAGCCAGCCGGCGAGGACCGTGATCAGGATCAGGAACAGGAACAGGAAGGTGACATCGACGACCAGCACGACCGTGGTCGAGGCGAAGAAATCCCGCACCATTTCATATTCGGAGACGCGCCGGGCGAGCGCGCCGGTGCTGCCCTGGCGCGCGGCCATCGGCAAGTTCATGACCTTTTCGAACAATTTCTGGGCGAGCCTGGCATCAAGCTTGCGCCCGATCTCGTCGATCAGCTGGGCCCGGGCGAGCCGCAGGATGAAGTCGAAAAGCAACGCCAGGCCGACCCCGGCGGCGAGCACCCAAAGGGTCGACACCGCCTTGTTGGGAATGACCCGGTCGTAGACGTTCATGGTGAACAAAGGCATCGCCAGAGCGAGCAGATTGACGATCAACGCGGCCAGCAGGACCGGCCAGAATTCGCGCCGGACTTTCCATACCTCGGACCAGAACCAGTGCGTGCGGCGCGCCTTGTCCCACGGGCGCTCGCCTTCGCGCTCCTTGGCCGGATCGGCTTCGACGGCCACCGCGCGGCCGGTGAACACCGCTCCGATCTCGGCCAGCGTGACCCACATCGGCTCGGCCATGCCGGGCGCGTAGATCAGCCCGTCGCGGTCGCGCAGGTCGAGCAGCACCGCGGCGCGTTCATCGTCGAGCTCGAGGATCGCCGGAAGCTTGCCCGACGGCCAGCCG
>JBDSGH010000078.1:0-5117 GCA_039919095.1 Sphingomicrobium sp.
CCCAGGCGCGCTGGCTCGAATTGCCGTCGGAAGAACATATGAAGGGCCGGGGCGCATCGGCCTGCGCGACCTGCGACGGCTTCTTTTACCGCGGCAAGAAGGTCGCGGTGATCGGCGGCGGCAATACTGCGGTCGAGGAAGCGATGTACCTCACCAACCACAGCCATGACGTCACCTTGATCCACCGCCGCGACACGCTCCGCGCCGAGAAGATCCTCCAGGACCGCTTGTTCGCCAATCCGGCGATCAAGGTAATCTGGAACCATGAAGTGACCGAATTCGTCGGCGGCGGCGATCCCGAGGCTCTGGTCGGGCTCGACATCCGCGATACCCGCAGCGGCGAGATCAGCCGGGTCGAGGTCGAAGGCGCGTTTGTCGCGATCGGCCACTCGCCCGCGACCGAATTGTTCACTGGCCAGATCAAGCTCGACAAGGACGGCTATATCGAGGTCGAAAGCGGTTCGACCGCGACCAACGTGCCGGGCGTGTTCGCCTGCGGCGACGTGATGGACAAGATTTATCGCCAAGCGGTGACCGCGGCGGGCACTGGCTGCATGGCCGCGCTCGACGCCGAGAAATATCTCGCCGCGCAGGAATTCGAGGCGATGGCCGCCGAGTGACGTAGCCGACCGGCAAAGGAGGTTGCCATGAAGGCGATGGGACCGATTCCCGCCTGCTTCGCTCCGGGCAAGAATGCGACGCTGAGGATCGGCGGCTGGAGCGCCGAGGAGCTGGTTGAACAGGCCGGCGGAACGCCGTTGTTCGTCTACGACAATAATATCGCCGGCGCGCAGGTAGCACGCTTCCGGGCCGCGATGCCGGACGGACTGGGCCTATATTATGTCGTAAGAGCAAACCCCTATGGGCCTTTGCTGAGATTCCTTGCACGATACGTCGACGGATTCGGCATCGCCTCGGGCGGCGAACTTCAGCAGCTCAGGGACGCCGGAGTCGAGCATCTTCCGATTAACTTCTCCGGACCGGCCAAGCGCGACGCCGAGATCGAAGCGGCGATCACGGCCGGGGTGACCATCAATGTCGACAGCGAAAGCGAAGTCGCGCGTGTGCTGGAGCTTGGTGGGCAGATCGGCACGCAACCGAAGATGGCGGTGCGGGTCAATCCGCCGTTTCAGATCAATAGCGAGGGGGACAAGATTGCCGGCCTCGCCAGCCCATTCGGGATCGACGTGGAGCGCGCGTCGGCGGTGGTGCAGGAGGTCATCGCCGCCGGCGCCGACTGGCGCGGGCTGCACATTAGCGCCGGATCGCAGATCCTGTCCGCCGCCGCGCTGATCGAGGCTCAGCGAGCGACCATCGCGCTTGCCGCGGAAATCGCCAACGCAGCCGGAAGCTTCCCGCCCGAGGTCAACCTCGGCGGCGGCTTCGGCATTCCCTGTTTTGACGGCGAGCAGCCGCTCGAGGTCGAAGCGATCGGTGCCGCGCTGACGGACATGCTGCCCAAAGTCCCCGACCCGCTCGCCAATACCCGCTTCGGAATCGAGCTCGGCCGCTGGCTGGTGGGTGAGGCGGGGGTCTATCTCACCCGGATCGTCGACCGCAAGCAGAGCGGCGGCCGGACGTTTTTGATCACCGATGGCGGGCTTCACCACATGTTCGCCGCGAGCGGCAACTTCGGCCAGCAGAAGCGCCGCAATTTTCCGGTCGGGATCGCCGGCCGGTTCGGCTCGGCGCCGGACGAGGAGGTGACCGTGACCGGTTGCCTCGACACGCCGCTCGATCTGCTTGCCGATGACGTGTCGCTGCCCCACGCCGAGCCGGGCGACCTGGTCGCGATCTTCTGCGCCGGTGCTTACGGCCTCAGTGTCAGCCCGCAGGCGTTCCAGGGCCACGCGCCGGCGCGAGAGATGCTGGTCTAGGGGTAGATCGCCTCGACGAAATAAAGCCCGTCGGGCGGGGCATTGAGGCCGAGCGCGGCGCGGTCGCGGGCGTCGAGTGCGGCCTGAATATCGTCCGGCGCCCATTGCCCGCGCCCGACCATCGCCAGGCAGCCGACCATCGAGCGCACCTGATGGTGGAGGAAGCTGCGCGCCGCCGCCTCGATCCGGACTTCGTCGCCGGCGCGAGTGACGTCGAGCCGGTCGAGTGTCTTGACCGGGCTGTTGGACTGGCATTGGACCGAGCGAAAGGTGGTGAAGTCGTGGCTTCCGACCAGCAGTGCTGCGCCAGCTACCATCGCTTCCACATCGAGCGGGGAGGGGATGTGCCAGACCTGTCCGCGGTGGATCGCCGGCGGCGCGCGGCGGTTGAGGATGCGGTAGCGATAGCGCCGCCCGGTGCACGAAAAGCGCGCGTGCCAATCATCGGCGACCGGTTCGACGGCGAGGATCGAGATCGGATCGGGCCGCACCAGCGCGTTCAGCCCGTCGCGCAAGCGGTGCGGCGTAAACAGCTTTGTGATGTCGGCGTGGGCGCTCATCGCCAGCGCGTGGACCCCCGAATCGGTCCGCCCGGCGGCATGAACGCCGGTCCGTTCCCCGGTCATCCGAAAAATGGCGGCTTCGATCTGGCCCTGGACCGACGGGCCATTGTCCTGCCGCTGCCAGCCCATGAACGGGCCGCCGTCATATTCGATCGCCAGCCGCCAGCGGGTCACTGGAGGATTGTGCCAACCGGAATCGCGAAGCCGCGCAGCAGCTCGCCGGGACTCATCGCGGCGCGGCCAGCACGCTGGACGGCAACCGCCCGGACTGCCCCTCCGCCGCAGGCAATCGTCAGGTCCGCATCGAGCACTTGGCCGGGAGCGCCGGCTCGATCGTCAAGCTGCGCGTCGAGCAGCTTGATTCGCTCGCCGCCGGCTTCGAACCAGGCGCCGGGGCTGGGCGCGAACGCCAGCACCTGCCGCACAACAGCCTCCGCCGGCGCTGTCCAGTCGATCCGCGCCTCGGCCTTGGCGATCTTCGCGGCGTAGGTCACGCCGGCCTCCGGCTGCGGGGTTGGCGGCGCCGGCGTGGCAAGCCATTCCATCAGGGCCGCTGCGCCCAGTCGACCAAGTTCCTCAGTTACTTGGCCAGCATTCTTGTGATCCAGCGCAAGCTCGCGCTCAAGCAGGATCGGGCCGGTATCGAGGCCTTCCTGCATCCGCATGATGGTCACGCCGGTGATGGTGTCACCGGCCAGGATGGCGCGCTGGATCGGCGCCGCGCCGCGCCACCGCGGCAGCAGCGAGGCATGGACGTTGATGCAGCCCGCCTTGGGCGCCTCGAGGATTGGTTTGGGCAGGATCAAGCCATAGGCCGCGACCACCGCCAGGTCGGCGTCGAGCGCGCTGAACCGCGCCTGCTCCTGCTCATCGCGCAGCGTCCGCGGCGTGCGCACGGCAAGCCCGAGTTGCTCGGCGCGCTCATGCACCGCGGTCCTGCGTTCGCCCTTGCCGCGCCCCGCCGGACGGGGCGGCTGGCTGTAGACCGCGGCCACGTCGTGCCCCGCGTCGACCAAAGCGTCTAGGCTCGGCACGGCAAAGTCGGGACTGCCCATGAACACGATTCTCATTCTTGAAGCCGTTCGCCCTGAGCATGTCGAAGGGCTGTCCTTCTACTTCGACCCCCCGAAAGGGGAAGGGCAGGGCTTCGACAAGCTCTGCCCGAACGGTATGGGTGGCAGATGGCTAGTCAACAAATCGAGGCCCTGTCACAGGCGCTGGCACGGCTTCCGGGCCTTGGGCCGCGCTCGGCGCGGCGCGCGGTGCTGCACCTGATGAAGCGGCGCGAAACCGCGCTGGTTCCACTGCTCGCCGCGCTCCAGGACGTCGCCGCACGGCTGTCGACTTGCTCGGTGTGCGGCAATCTCGACACCTCCGACCCGTGCGCCATCTGCAGCGACCCGCGCCGCGACGATCGCTTGCTGTGCGTGGTCGAGGAAGTGGCCGACCTGTGGGCGCTCGATCGCTCGCGGCTGTTTCCCGGCCGCTATCACGTGCTCGGCGGGCGCTTGTCGGCGCTCGAAGGCGTGCGGCCCGAGGACCTTGGCATCGACCAGCTCGTCGGGCGCGTCGCCAACGGCGGGATCGACGAGGTCGTGCTGGCCATGAACGCGACTCTGGAGGGCCAGACGACTGCTCATTACCTCGCTGAGCGGCTCGAGAAATTCCCGATTCGCCTGACCCAGCTGGCGCATGGCCTGCCGGTCGGCGGCGAGCTCGACTATCTCGACGAAGGGACGCTCGCTCAGGCCCTGCGGGCACGGCGCCCGGTTGCTTGAAGCCAATGGCCCAAAAGACTAAATAAGACCTATGGCCATATTGCCTATCGTCGAGGTCCCCGACCCCCGCCTGCGCCAGATCTCCTCACCTGTGGAGAAGGTCGACGACGCGGTGCGCGCGCTGATCCGCGACATGTTCGAAACGATGTACGATGCGCCCGGTATCGGCCTCGCTGCGATCCAGGTCGGGGTGCCCCAGCGGATCCTGGTGATGGACCTACAGGAGCCCGAAGAGGAGGACGGTCCGCCGATCAAGGCGCCGCGGGTGTTCATCAACCCCGAAATCCTGACCCATTCCGACGAACAGGTGCCCTACCTCGAGGGCTGCCTGTCGATCCCCGACCAATATGCCGATGTCGAGCGGCCCGACCATATCCGCGCGCGTTGGCTCGACGAGCATGGCAAGCCGCACGAGGAGCAGCTCGACGGGCTGCTGGCGGTCTGCCTGCAGCACGAGATGGATCATCTCGAAGGGGTTTTGTTCATCGACCATCTGTCGCGCCTCAAGCGCGAGATGGTGCTCAAGAAGCTCACCAAGATGCGCAAGGAGCGCGGTTTAAGGGCGGCCTAGCGCGCTCCGCCTAGGCGGCGTCGGCCACCGACAGCGCCGCGTTGCGGCAATCCTCGGCGCATTCCCGGCACATTTGCGCGCATAGCTTGCAATGCTCGTGGTCGTGCTTGTCGCATTCCTCGGCGCAGGCATCGCACACCCGCGCGCACAGCTCGAGCATCTCGCGCAGCACATCCGCGTTGGAGCCGGTGCGGCGCAGGCCCAGGTTGGCGGTGGCGTCGCACACGTCGGCGCAGTCGAGGCACGAGCGGATGCACTGGGTCATGTCCATCGGCTCAGCCTGGCAGGAGTCGGCACACGACAGGCACATCTTGGCGCAATACATCGC
>JBDSGH010000079.1:0-2539 GCA_039919095.1 Sphingomicrobium sp.
GAACCCGACGGTCAGGTCATCGCAATTGCAAACGGCGAGGAGATCACCCTCGGCGAGCTCAACGAGGAAGCGCGGGCGCGGGGCCTGCCGATCGTCAGCAACGGCCCGCTGCGCGACAGCGTCATCCGTGACCTGGTCGACCGCAAGCTATTGGTTCAGAAAGCTCTCAAGCAGAAGCTCGACCGCACGCCCGAGCACCTCCTTGCCGTGCGCCGGCTGACCGAAATGCTGCTCGCCCAGGAGCTCATTGCCGATACCCAGAACGAAGCGGACAAGCCGACCGACCGCGAAGTCGCGGCGTTCATCCAGGCCAACCCGCGGGCGTTCGACCAGCGCGTGTTGCTGTCGGTCGACCAGATCGGCTTCGCGCCGGTCGCGGACTCAAAATTGCAGAGCGCGCTGACGGCGGCGCCGACCCTCGACAGCATCGACCAATTACTCACCGGCGGCGGCATCGCGCGGACCCGCGACGTCGCCCAATGGGATAGCGCCAATCTCGCGCCCGACGTGATCGAACGCTTGCTGACCACCGGCTCGTCCGGGACGGTGGTGATGCCGCAGGGCGACCGGATGATCGCCGCCCGGGTGCTGTCGGTGACTCCGCGGCCGACCCTCAAGGCGGATCAGCCGGCGGTCGCCCGCGAGTGGATCGCCCGACAGCGCACCAACACGGTGTTCCAGCAGCTGGTGCAACGCGCCCGGGCCAAGGCCAAAATCGATTATCAGCCCGATTTCGACCCCAACCGGCGGGGCGCTGCGCCGCAAGCACGCTAGCGGGTCGCGACCGATCCTCTTGCCGACGGCGTCGGTTGCCGTCAGTCTGCCGACAAGGGGCAGCCGAATGGGCACACTGACAACCGAAGAGTATGAAGCGCTGTTGCAGCCGCTCACTCGGGAATTGAGCGCAATGGCGCGCTGGGTGGCCGAGACCGACCAGCGCATCGTCGTCCTGTTCGAAGGGCGCGACACCGCGGGCAAGGGCGGTTCAATCGACATGTTCGCGCGGGTCCTCAACCCGCGCCAGTGCCACGTCGTCGCGCTGTCGTCGCCGACCGATCGCGAGCGCGGCCAATGGTATTTCCAGCGCTACGCCGCTTACTTGCCGCCCAAGGGCGAAATTTCGCTGTTCGACCGCAGCTGGTACAATCGCGCCGGGGTCGAGCCGGTCATGGGCTTCTGCTCGGAACAGGACACCGCGACTTTCCTGCGCGCCGTTCCGGAGTTCGAGCGCCACCTGGTCGACGACGGCATCTTGCTGTTCAAATACTGGCTGTGCTGCGACCAGGAACGGCAGGAGGAACGGTTCGAAAACCGGCTTCACAACCCGCTCAAGCGATGGAAGCTGTCGCCGGTCGATATCGCCGCGCGCGATCGCTATGAAGCCTATACCGACGCCCGCGAGACAATGCTCGCCGCGACCCACACCGAATATGCTCCGTGGACGCTGGTCGATTTCAACGATCAGGCGCTCGGCCGTCTGACGCTGCTGCGCGACTTGCTCGACCGCGTCCCCGACACCGATTTGCCGCTCAACGACATCCCGTGGCCGCCGCTTGCCGAGCCCGCCGGCAAGGAGCGGTTCGGAGTGCTTGAGCCGATCCCGAACTACGCCGCCGCGGCGACATTGCGGAGTGCTTCGAAAGGCGTAGCGTAACGCGGTACACGGCACCGATTCAAAGGGGGAATGGCGATGAAGGCGTTGCGTCTGTTCGGTCTGCTGACCGGCTATTATGTGGCGATTGGCGGCCTGGTCTATGTCGCTCTGCTGCTGTTTCCCGAGGCTCGCCATTATCTCCCGGTGGGCGGCGTCGAGCAGCTCATCAACCAGCCCCAGCAAACCGGCGCCAACAGCCTGGCCAAGATGGCGATGGAGCCATCGGGACACGTCGACAGCCTCGGCGACAGCCTGTTCTGGCTGACCACGGCGATCATCGGCGCGCTGCTGACCGCGCTGCCGGTCGCCTGGACCTACATGGCGATCCGCCACGACGACGAATATGATCAGTCGCTGATCAGCACCATCATCATCCTGCCGCTGGTCGTCACCGGGATCGTCGTGATCGTCCAGAATTCGCTGGCGCTGGCCTTTTCGCTGGCCGGGATCGCCGGCGCGGTGCGCTTCAAGAATTCGCTCAAGAGCTCGGGCGATGCACTGTTCATCCTGCTCTCGGTCGGGATCGGGCTGTCGGCCGGGATCGGCGCGATCGAACTCGCCGGGGTGATGTCGCTCGCCTTCAACTACGGGTTCCTCGCCTTGTGGTTTACCGAATTTGGCGAACGACAGGGCATGAAGCGCTACATGTCCGACTTTGAGGTCGATACAGACTACCCGCCTGCCCCGGTAGCAGCGGCCGCGCCGGCGCCCGCCCCGCCAGCGGCCACTCCGGCCGAATAAGCCGCGCCCTATCGGAGGCAGTATTTGAGGAGCTTGGCGGTGACTCGCTGGTCGTCGCCGATGTCGCTGAAGAACCCTTCGAGGTAAGCGGCGGCGCGGCGCCGGACCGGCTCGTCGAGCGCGACTTCGCTGAGCACCCCGAGC
>JBDSGH010000080.1:0-2543 GCA_039919095.1 Sphingomicrobium sp.
GTGGAAGCCGTCGAAATTGCCGAGCGCGACGATGCTTCCGCGCAGCTGCCCGGGGATCGCTTGGTCGAGGGTCAGCCGCTCCATCGTCCAGCGCCTGTATCGGCCGCGCCGGCGCTCGGCAATCGTCCCTCGGCCGACGCTTGACTCGGCCGCGCCCAATTCCTATTTGCAACTTATCCCGATCAACCGGTTCCCGGCGGCGCATTCGTGCGCGCGTCGGTTTTTCGTTTGGTCGCGGGTGACTAGCGAGGAGATGGCGTCGAGTTTCCAAGGGGAAAACTCCACGCTGTGGAGCTAAAAAAGGATCGAGAATGGCCCGTATCGCCGGCGTGAACATACCCACCAACAAGCGTGTCGAAATCGCGCTCACTTATATCCACGGAATCGGCCGCAGCACGGCCAAGCAGATCACCGACAAGCTCGGCATCGGCCCCGAAAAGCGGGTCCAGGACCTGACCGACCAGGAAGTGCTGCACATCCGCGAGGCGATCGACGCCGACTTCAAGGTCGAGGGCGACCTGAGGCGCGAGATCGCGATGAACATCAAGCGGCTGATGGACCTCGCCTGCTACCGCGGCCTGCGCCATCGCAAGGGCCTGCCGGTCCGCGGCCAGCGCACGCACACCAATGCGCGGACCCGCAAGGGCAAGGCCAAGCCGATCGCCGGCAAGAAGAAGTAAGCTTCTTCGCCGCTCGTAATTTTCGCCGTTGGGCTTGGCCCGGGGCGCACGGATCTAGGAAACGAACATGGCTCAAGCACCCCAGCGCCTTCGTCGGCGGGAGCGCAAGAACATCACTGCCGGCGTGGCGCACGTCAACGCTAGCTTCAACAATACGATGATCACCATCACCGACGCGCAGGGCAATGCGATTGCGTGGAGCTCGGCCGGGATGATGGGCTTCAAGGGCAGCCGCAAGTCGACTCCCTACGCCGCCCAGGTCGCCGCCGAGGACGCCGGCAAGAAAGCCGCCGATCACGGCGTGCGCACGCTCGAAGTCGAGGTCAAGGGGCCGGGATCGGGCCGCGAAAGCGCGCTTCGGGCGCTGCAGGCGGTCGGCTTCCAGATTACCTCGATCCGCGACGTCACGCCGATCCCGCACAACGGAGTGCGCCCGAGCAAACGCCGCCGCGTCTGAGTCCGCACCGTGCGCCGGACGCACGAGCGGAGTGAAGACAAAGGTTTAACCAAGAGGGCCGCCCACCAGCCGCCCTCGCACTGCCAAGGGATGAACATGGCCGTCAACGCAAAGAACTGGCAGGAACTCAAGAAGCCCAACAGCCTCGAGCGCCGGATGGGGGGCGATGCCCGCCGCCGCGCCGTGTTCGTCGCCGAGCCGCTCGAGCGCGGTTTCGGGATGACGCTTGGCAATTCGCTTCGCCGGGTGCTGCTGTCGTCGCTCCAGGGCGCCGCGATTACCTCGATCAAGATCGAGGGCGTGCTTCATGAGTTCTCGTCGCTGACTGGAGTCCGCGAGGACGTCACCGACATCGTCCTCAACGTCAAGCAGATCGCGCTCAAGATGGAAGGCGAAGGTCCCAAGCGGCTCCAGCTGAGCGCGACCGGCCCGGCCGACGTCACCGCCGGCATGATCGCCGCCACCGGCGACATCGAGATCACCAACCCGGACCTGCTGATTTGCCACCTCGACGAGGGTGCGACGCTCAACATGGAGCTAACCGCCGACGTCGGCAAAGGCTATGTGCCGAGCCAGGCCAACCGCCCGGTCGACGCACCGATCGGCCTGATCCCGGTCGACGCGCTCTATTCGCCGGTGCGCCAGGTTGCGTACAAGGTCGAGAACACCCGCGTCGGGCAGGAACTCGATTACGACAAATTGACGCTGACCATCGATACCGACGGCACGATCACGCCGGAAGATGCGCTCGGCTATGCCGCGCGGATCCTCCAGGACCAGCTGCAATTGTTCGTCCACTTCGACGAGGGCGCGATCCGTTCGGCCGCTCCGCCGATGATGGGCGGCACCGCGGCCATGCCGGCCGAGAGCCAGACCGACACCAACCAGCTCAATCGCTACCTGCTCAAGAAGGTCGACGAATTGGAGCTGTCGGTGCGCAGCGCCAACTGCCTCAAGAACGACAACATCATCTACATCGGCGATCTCGTCCAGAAGACCGAGGCGGAGATGCTGCGGACCCCGAACTTCGGCCGCAAGTCCTTGAACGAGATCAAGGAAGTCCTCGCCAGCATGGGCCTGCGCCTAGGCATGGACATCCCCGGTTGGCCGCCCGAGAACATCGAGGAAATGGCCAAGAAGCTCGAGCAGGAAATGCTCGGCTAGGGCTGTTCGACCAAGTTCAATCAGGGCCGTCCCGTTGGGGCGGCCCTTTTTGCACCAGCCAGCCTTCGTCACTGGGTTGGCGCGTCGGCTTCGGGCAGCCAGATGTCGAACGAGCCGGCCCAATGGGCCTGGTCGTCGTCGCTCTCCTCGACCTTGCCGCCGCCGTTGGGCCAGCGCGCATAGACCTTGCGCATCGGATCGAACACGATCGTCATCCCATCGTCGCGCGACACCTCCTGGTA
>JBDSGH010000081.1:0-10364 GCA_039919095.1 Sphingomicrobium sp.
ACATTGGCATCGACCAGTCCGAGGATCTGACCGGAAGCGCTGCCGAGCCCCCCAAGGCTGCACGCGAGAGCGGCACTTTGTTCGAGCGCATGTCGAATATCGCGCGCGGCGCAGCCAAGGCCCAGGCCGAGGATGAGGACGCTCCGACCTTCCGCCGCGAGCCGATCGACATTCCGCGTTTCCTCAACCGGCAGAACAACCAGTAAACAGCGGCCGTTCGGACCGGCCCGGCGGCGCCCCGCGGGGCGCTGCCGACCCGTCTGGCCTTGGTCCGGCACGGCTCGTCGTTACCGCCCTAGTCATAAAGCTTTGCGCAAGCTCGGCTGGTGCATGGCGTCCGCGATGACCAATGTTTCGACCCGCCGCGTCCGCGTCGCTGTGCTGCTCCTCGGCGGTGTCGGGCTGGCCCTGACGGTGGACTCGGTGCCGGCCGCGGCGCAATCGACCTGGTCGCAGCGCGAGACCCCGGCCGGAGCGCTCGCCCGCCAGATCCGCGTGCTGGCCACGTCACCCAAGGATTTCACCGCTCTGATCGGGGCCGGCAAGGCCGCGCTGGCACTCGGCGACAGCCAGGCCGCGATCGGCTTCTTCGGCCGCGCCGACGAGGTCTATCCGGCCAGCCCGCTGCCCCAGGCCGGGCTGGGCGCGGCGATGGTCAGCGACGGCGACGCTTATGGCGCGCTGCAATATTTCGCCCAGGCCCAGCGCCAGGGCGCGACCGTGGCGGCGATCGGCGCCGATCGCGGGCTGGCCTATGATCTGCTCGGCCGCCACTCCGAAGCGCAAAAGGATTATCGCGCGGCGCTCAACGGCACCGACGGCGAGGAAGCCCGCCGTCGGCTTGCGCTGAGCCTCGCGATCACCGGCGACAAGCCGGGCGCGCTGGCGATGCTGGCGCCGCTGATGGCGCGCGGCGATGCCGGTGCCGCGCGCTGCCGGGCGCTGGTCCTGGCGCTTTCGGGCGACCTCGACGGCGCGCGCCGATCGCTCGAAAGCGCGATGCCCGGATCGTCGCTCTCGATGTTGCCGTTCTTCGCCAAGCTGCCGACCCTGCGCTCCGACCAGAAGGCGGCCGCGGTCAACCTCGGCATTTTCCCCGATTCGGGCCAGCCGAGCTACGCTTATGTGCCGCGCCCAAGCGCCGGGCCGTCGAATTACAGCCCGCGCTCGACAGCACCCTCATCGAGCTACGCATCGGCTTCGCCCACGCCGCGCAAGGGCAAGAACTCGTCGATCGCGGGCGCGGTGCCGATGTCGGACGACCGGCTGGCGTCGATCGACGAATTGCTGCGCTCGACCGCCACTCCGCCGAGCGTTGCGCGGCCAGTCCAGGTCGCCAGCATCACACCGGTCACGCGCTCGACCATTCCCGGGCTGGCGACCGCCCGCTCGCGGGTCTGGGTCCAGCTCGCCAGCGGCACCAATTCGAGCGCGCTGCCCGAGCAATTCCACCGGATCAAGACCAAGCACCGCGAACTGCTCGAAGGAATGAGTGGCTATGTCGCCGAGACCACCGACCGCTCGCGGCTGCTGATCGGGCCGTTCAAGACCGTCTCGGACGCCAATATTATCATCGAGGACCTTGAAAGCGTCCGCGTCGACGCGTTTAGCTGGACCAGCCCGCCGGGCCAGACGATCAGGAAACTGTCCACCGAATGACCCTCCCCGAGACCTTGGCCGCGCACCCGCTTCGATCGCGCGGCCGGGCTCATCGGGAGGAGGACATCGGTCCGCGCGGCCCGCGCGACATCTTCCAGCGCGACCGCGACCGGATCATCCATTCGGTCGGTTTTCGCCGCTTGCGCCACAAGACCCAGGTGTTCATCGCGCCCGACGGCGACCATTTCCGGGTGCGTCTGACCCACAGCCTCGAAGTGGCGCAGATCGGCCGCACCATCGCCCGCGCGCTCGGCCTCAACGAGGATCTGACCGAGACCCTGTGCCTCGCCCACGACCTTGGCCATCCGCCGTTCGGCCATGGCGGCGAGGATGCGCTGACCGCGGCGCTGGCCGACGCCGGCGGGTTCGACCACAATGCCCACAGCATCCGCCTCGTGACCCGCCTCGAGACGCCTTATCCGGGCTTCGACGGGCTCAACCTGAGCTGGGAGGCGCTTGAGGGGCTGGCCAAGCACAACGGGCCGGTGGCGGCGCCGAGCTGGGCGCTGGCCGAGGCCGACGCCGGCTTCGCACTCGAACTCGGCAGCTGGCCCGGGCTCGAAGCCCAGGTCGCGGCCATTGCCGACGACATCGCTTACGACAATCACGACGTCGACGACGGCCTGCGCGCCGGCATCCTCGACCTCGCCGAGCTGGTCGAGGTGCCGCTGGTCGCACGCCACTGGGCGGCGATCGAGCAGCGCCACCCGGGGCTTGCCGCCGACAAGGCCCAGCGCGCTCTGGTCCGCGACCTGATCGGGACGATGGTCCGCGACGTGCTGGCCGAAACCCGGCGGCGGGTTGGCGAAGCTGGGGTCGAGACGATTGATGAGGTCCGCGGCGCGGGGCGGGCGCTGGTTGGCTTCTCGGACGCGCTGGCGCCTGAGGAAGCGGCGTTGAAGGCATTCCTCTACGCCCGGCTGTACAATAGTCCGGCGCTGATCCCGGTCCGCGACGAAGCCCAGCGGGTGGTCGCCAACCTCGCCGCCGCCTTCCGCGCCGACCCGGCGCTGCTGCCCGACGGTTGGCAACGCGATGCCGGCGAGACCGCCCGGCTGCGCGCAATCGGCGACTTCATCGCGGGCATGACCGACCGCTTCGCAATCGCCCGCCACGAACAATTGATCGGCCCGGTCGAACTGCCCGACCGGTTCTAGCGGACCTCCGCCCTGGCCTGTTTGGGCCGGGAACCGGCATTCCCAATTTGAGAAAGGCGCGGGCCCAGCGAGTTGACGGACGGCCCTGTGCTGTTAATTTCCCGTTTACACCGCCGTGCGATCGCTGGGCCTTGCGATCGCTGGGGCAGTGCGGACGGATCGGGGCTTGATCAACTGGTGGTCCGACAGCGGGGGCTGATGTGGCGGGATCGGAACACAAATTCACTGACGGCCTGAACCTGTTCATCCTGGCTCACCCGGATGACGAGGTTGCTTTTGCGCCAATCATCCATCGCCTGGTCGGCGAGCGCCGGCCGGTGCGGCTCATCTATCTCACCGACGGCAGCTCGGGCGGGTCGCCAAGCGTCCGCCAGGCGGAGACCGTGCGCGCTCTGGCGTGGCTGGGGGTCGCGGCGTTGAATCTTCGCTTCGCCGGTCATGAGGTCGGGATTGCCGACGGACAGCTGCACCGCAACCTTGATCGCGCGCTGCACGCGCTCGAGCAGTGGTGCGCAGCCTCGCAATCGATCGCCTGCATCTACACGCTGGCGTGGGAAGGTGGGCACCCGGATCATGACTCGGCCCACGTCGTCGCGGCGGCGTTCGCCGCCGGTCGAGGCGTGGCCAGCCGCGTTCGGCAAGTCCCCTTCTATCGCGCGTCCGATCGTTGGCCGGCGCCGATCTTCACGGTCGGCGCGCCCTTGCCTGCCAACGGGCCGGTGGTGTCCATCGCGTTGTCGCTGGAAGAGCGGTGGTTGCCGGTCAGGCTGATCCGTTTCTATCGTTCGCAGTGGCGGTCGTTTGTGGGCCTGGCGCCGGTCATCCTGTGGCACGCGCTGACCCACCGCAGTTTCAAGATGCAGGATCTAAGCAAGCCGCGCCTGGCTAACCGCCCGACCGAGCGCCCGCTTCTTTACGAAGTGCGCAACGGTGTTCGCTGCGAGGATGTCCTGGCCGCAGCGGCCGCCTTCCTGGCGCTCCAGCGACAAGCCCGGCAGCCTGATCGTGTGCCCGTGACAGCGGCCGCAGTGCGGATCGCATGAAGCTCGCCGCGATCATCCCTTGCTATCGGGTCGGCAACCACATCGTCGACGTGGTGACGGCGGCCCTTGAGCAAATCGACCATGTGTTCGTCATCGACGACGCCTGTCCCGAGGGCAGCGGCGACCTGGTCTCGGCCAACTTCGCCACGGACCGCGTGACCGTGCTGCGCCATAAGACCAACCGGGGCGTCGGTGGCGCGACCATCACCGGTTATAAGGCGGCGCTCAAAAGCGGCTTTGATGTGCTGATCAAGATCGACGGCGATGGCCAGATGGACCCGGCTTTCCTACCCGCTTTGCTCCAGCCTTTGTTCGCGTCCGAGGCGGATTACACCAAGGGCAACCGCTTCTATCGCAAGCGCGACCTCAAATGCATGCCGTTCACCCGAATCTTCGGCAATTCGATGCTGTCGGTGCTCAACAAGGCCTCGTCGGGCTATTGGAACGTGATGGACCCGACCAATGGGTACACGGCGCTGAGCAGGACCGCCGCCTTGGAAATCGAATGGTCCAAGGTGGCCCGGCGCTATTTCTTCGAATCCGACCTGCTGTTCCGGCTCAACATCGCGCGGGCGGTTGTGCAGGACGTGCCGATCCCGTCGCGTTATGGCGAGGAGAACAGCAATTTGCGGGTGCTGCACGCCTTGCCGACCTTTCTGTTCGGCCACCTTTGCAACTTCGTGAAGCGCTATTTCTACAGCTACATCGTGCGCGATTTCAGCGTCGCCACGGTCCATTCGATCGGCGGCGCCATCCTGTTCCTGTTCGGCGTGACGTTTGGCGCCGTGACCTGGCTGCACAGCGTTCGAACCGGGCTCGATACGCCGGTTGGCACGGTTATGGTGGCCGTCCTGCCGATCATTCTCGGTTTCCAGTTGCTGCTTGCGGCGATCAGCTTCGACATCGGCAGCGCCCCCAAACGGCCGCTCGGGCGAATTCTGTTCATTCCGCCCAAGCGGCGCCTGACCGACGATCAGCCTAATCTGCTCGAATGGCGGCAGCGTCCTTGATTGATGCTGCGCCGGGTCGGGGCTGGTGGCGCCCGACAGTCATCACCGCGATCATCACGACGGTCGTCGGGATTGTCTCGTTCGCTGTGTTCCTGTGGGCCAGCACGACCGCTCTGCCCGGCGACCCGGCGATTTTCAAAGAGCGCATCGCACATGGATTTGCAGCCGGCGACCTGGTTGAAAACCCCTTTCAGGAAGGCTCGACCACGATTGGCAGCCACCAGTGGAACGACTGCCTGATCATCGTCATGGCGATGGACGAGCGCGGCGACCCGGCCCGCCTCGCGCTGTCACCGATCCTGATGGACTTTGGTGCAACGCCCAGTGTCAGCACTAATCCGTGCGCGGTCCTCAGCGCGCTCAACCAGGGCGCGACGCCCAACGGCAATCTCTATTATTACGACAATTACCCGCATGGCGCGGTCGTCCTGCTGCGGCATTTGCTGCCGTATCGGGAGATCGAACGGATCCGCGCGGACTATCGCAACCTGCTCAGCGCCTTGCTCATCGCAAGCCTCGCACTGGTCATGGTCGGCCTCGCCCGCGGGCAAAATATGCGGGGGTTCGCGGCGATCGGCGTCACCAGCGTCGCGCTGATGCGCTACTTCGGCCTCGAATCCTTCTCGCAATCGCTCGGCCACGGGCCGGCCGACGCGGTCCTCGCCGCCTACACGCTGGCGCTGGCGGCGATGGCTTTTCGCCCGACCGGCCTGGCGCTCGCGGTCGTTGCGGCGGCCGTGTGCGGTGCGCTGACGATGATCTTCGAACTGTTCACCGGCGGAGTTCCGCTCGGCCTGGCGATGGTCATCGGACTAACGCCGCTGGTGGTCCGTCCCGCGGTTCGTCCGGGCGTCGCGGCAACCGCCTCGGCCGCCACGTTCCTCGGAGCCGGGGCGATATTCTATCTGCTCAAGATGGCCGCAGTGATGATGATCGCGGGCGGTGGCATCGCCGGCGATGCACTGGCCGAAGCGTTCCGCCTGACGATCTTCGTGCCCGACGGAGTGCGCAAGGACGGCACCGGCTTCGCCACCGCCATTCGGGAGACATTCCACTCGGTCGATACGCTGACCGGCGGCATGGGCCTGATCGCCGGCGCGACCATCGCCATCGCGCTTGCTGCCGGCGCTTACGGGTTTGTCCAGGTGTGGCGGAGCGAACGATCGGCAGCCGTCCGCGGTCAGGCGCTGATGCTGGCTCTATCGCTGTTCATTCCGCCCTTGTGGTGCGTCTTTTTCCTCAACCTGATGATCAATCATTCCTGGTTTACCGACCGCATTTTCGTGTGGCTGATCGCCGGCGGTTTCAGTCTGTTCTTCCTGGACCTGCTGTCGCGGGGAAAAGGGCGCGAAACGGCCTGACGATGCGGGGAAGGTAGGTCGGAAGCGGCCACTTTGCTCCACCAGCAGCGTTAAGCGGCGGACCGCTAGCAGAGGAGCCCCAAGCATGGACCAGTTCAACGGCGGTTGCCTGTGCGGCGATGTTCGTCTGGTCGCGTCGGGGCCACCGTACCGGGTCGGGCTGTGCCACTGCCTCGATTGCCGCAAGCATCATGGTGCGCTGTTCTTCGCTGCGGCGATCTTCCCCGAACAAGCGGTGGCGGTCGATGGCGCAACTCGCGACTTTGCCGGGCGCCATTTCTGCCCGCGCTGCGGATCGTCGCTGTTCGCCCGCCATGGCGACGAGGTCGAGGTCCACTTGGGAGCGCTCGATGCGCCCGACCAGCTGCAGCCGACCTATGAATGCTGGACCGAGCGGCGCGAACAATGGCCGCCGCCGTTTCCGCTCGCCCGGCACTTCGAGCGCGACCGCGACTCCACCGGTCGCTCCGAAGGCTAGGCTCCGAAATCTTCCGCTCGTCGCAGGGGCGCAACGGCTGGCGGTGGAATCCGCGCCCTTCATTCCCTGCGCGGCCGAAGCGTCTACAAGCGCGCGATCCCACCCGGATTCGTCCCCTTCCAGGAGTTTGCTTCGCATCATGGCCCTGTCGCGCTTCCTGAACTTTGCCTCGCGCGCGATCGCGATCGACCTCGGCACCGCCAACACGGTGGTCTATCTGGCCGGGCGCGGGATCGTCATCAACGAGCCGTCGGTGGTCGCGATGGAGACCAATGCCGGCGTCCGCCGGGTGCGCGCGGTCGGCGCCGACGCCAAGTTGATGATGGGCAAGACGCCCGACAATATCAAAACCATCCGCCCCCTGCGCAGCGGGGTCATCGCCGACCTCGAGGTGGCCGAGCAGATGATCAAGCATTTCGTCGAAAAGGCGCAGGGCGGGCGCAGCAAGTTCCTGCGCGGGCCCGAAATCGTGCTGTGCGTGCCATCGGGTTCGACCTCGGTCGAGCGGCGCGCCATCCGCGATGCCGCAACCCACGCCGGGGCGAGCCAGGTGTGGCTGATCGACGAGCCGATGGCAGCCGCGATCGGCGCCGGCCTGCCGGTGATCGAACCGATCGGCTCGATGATCGTCGACATCGGCGGCGGCACTACCGAGGTCGGTGTGATCTCATTGAAAGGCCTGGCTTACGCGCAATCGGCGCGGATCGGCGGCGACCGCATGGACGAGGCGATCTCGTCCTACGTCCGGCGCCATTACAATCTGCTGATCGGCGAGGCGACCGCCGAGCGGGTCAAGAAGGAGATCGGCACCGCCATGCCGCCGCCCGAAGGCAAGGGCCTGGTCGCCCACGTCCGCGGGCGCGACGTCGCGCGCGGCGTACCGACTGAGATCCAGCTCAACCAGGCCGAGATCGCCGAGGCGCTGGCCGAACCGGTGGCGCGGATCGTCCACATCGTCCGGGTCGCGCTCGAGCGCTCGCAGCCCGAGATCGCCGCCGACATCATCGACGAAGGAATCACCATGACCGGCGGCGGGTCGCTGCTGCGCGGTATCGAGACCGTGCTGGCCGACGAGACCGGGCTTCCGGTGAAGGTCGCCGAGGATCCGATGAACTGCGTCGCGCTGGGCGCCGGACGCGCGCTCGAGGACCCCGAATATCGCGGCGCCCTTCATCCAGTCTAGAGCGGTATCCAGTCTGACGCCCGCTCTAGCGGCGGCGCTTCCCTGTCGATGGCCGCAGGCCGGCGTTGCGGACGCAATTGTCGAACCCGATCCAGTCGACCCGAGTCCCTCCGCGCGAGGCGTTGCGGTTGCACTGCTGAATTCTCCACGTCGGCGGGCGGTACGTTTCGACGTAGCTCAGCGACCGGACCATCGCGCCCTTCTGGCGGGTGATGCAGCGATCCTGCCAGCGGCACACGAAGCCTATGTTGAGCACGGCCGGGTTCCTGAGCGGCGGGTCCCAGCGGCCGGGCGTCGCCGCGGCGCCGGCCGCGCTAACGCCGGCCAGGGCCACGATCGCCGCCATGATTACGCCCGACACTGTCATGCTGACCTGTTACCGATAAAGGGTTCCCTTATTATCAACGCACAATGACGGCATTTGGCCATTTCCCGCCGCAATGGAGCGCGCCGCGGCCGCAAATCCGCAGCCTTGGCCAGCCAATGGCAAGCCGTGACGCGCGCGGCGCGCTGCGCTAGAGGCGCTGGCGATGTCCCTTTACGCCCAATATGCAGCGCTGATCGACGGCGTGCTCGACCAGCTCCAGGCCGACGGTGCGCTGGCCGCCGGGGTCGATCGGCGCAACGTCGCGGTCGAACCCCCGCGCGATGCGTCTCACGGCGACCTTGCGACCAACGCCGCGATGGTCCTGGCCAAGGCCGCCGGGACCAATCCGCGGGCATTGGCGGCGCTGATCGCGGCCAAGCTCGAAGCGCTTCCGACCGTCACTTCGGTGGCCATTGCCGGGCCCGGCTTCATCAATCTGCGGCTCGATCCGGCGGCGTGGCGCGACGAACTGCGGGCCATCCTGCGCGACGGCGATGGCTATGGCGCGTCGAGCGTCGGCGCCGGCCAGCGGGTCAATGTCGAATATGTCTCGGCCAACCCGACCGGGCCGCTGCACATGGGCCATTGCCGCGGCGCGGTGGTCGGCGACAGCCTCGCCCGGCTGCTCGAGGCGGCGGGCTTCCGCGTCACCAAGGAGTATTACGTCAACGATGCGGGAGCGCAGGTCGATACGCTCGCCCGCTCGGTCCACCTCAGGTACCGCGAGGCGCTCGGGCAGGACATCGGCGGTATTCCCGAGGGGATGTACCCGGGCGACTATCTGGTTCCGGTCGGCGCCGCGCTCGCGGCCGAGTTCGGCGATGTTTATGCCGCCGCACCTGAGTCCGAGTGGCTCGCGCTGTTCCGCACCCGCGCGATCGCGGCGATGCTCGAACTGATCCGCCACGACCTCGGCCTGCTCGGCATCCACCACGACATCTTCGCCTCGGAAGCCGAGCTCCAGGCGACCGGCGCGGTCGACCAGGCGCTCGACACCATGCGCGGCAAGGGGCTGGTCTACCAAGGCGAGCTCGAACGGCCCAAGAGCATCGACGAGCATGACGAGTGGGAGCCGGTCCAGCTGACCCTGTTCCGCTCGACCCAGTTCGGCGACGATCAGGACCGGCCGATCAAGAAGTCGGATGGCAGCTGGACCTATTTCGGCTCGGACGCGGCCTATCATCTGCAAAAAGCGCAAGGCGCCGACCATCTGGTCAACATCTGGGGCGCCGATCATTCGGGCACGGTCAAGCGCGTTTCGGCGGCGGTCAACGCACTGACCGACGGCCGCGTCGACCTCGACGTCAAGCTGATCCAGATGGTCCGGCTGTTCCGCGCCGGCGAACCCATCAAGATGTCCAAGCGCTCGGGCGATTTCATCACTTTGGCCGATGTCGTGGGCGAGGTCGGCAAGGACGTCGTCCGGTTCATGATGCTGACCAAGCGCGCCGATACGCCGCTCGACTTCGATTTTTCCAAGGTGGTCGAGGCCTCGAAGGACAATCCCGTATTCTATGTCCAATATGCCCACGCCCGGGTGTCTTCGCTCAAGCGCAAGGCGGCCGACGCCGGGATCGACCTCGCCGGCGCGGGCGACCTCGACCTGCTCGACCAGGAAGAATTGGCGCTGGTCCAGCAGGCGGCGCAATATTCGCGGGTGATCGAAGCCGCCGCTTTGGCTCACGAGCCGCACCGCATCGCCTTTTTCCTGTACGAGCTGGCGGCGCAGTTCCATGCGCTGTGGAACCGCGGCAACGACGATCCCGGGCGGCGTTTCCTGATTGAAAACAATCCACAATTATCTCGCGCGCGGCTGGAACTGGCGCTCGGGATCGGGCAAATCATTCGCAGCGGCCTCGCGCTCATGGGAGTCGAAGCGGCCGAGGAGATGCGCTGATGACCGACAGTCGCGTGGCCCCCGATCCCAACCGGCTGCCGTGGCTCGCCGAAGAACGCGCACCGCGCCGGGCCGGCCAGTGGACGCTGCTGCTGTTGGGAGCGCTGGTCAGCGCGCTGATCGTCGCCGGCGTGTCGTTCTGGCTTGGTGCGCGCAACGCCACCGAGGCCGAGCAGAGCGCCCGCCCGGCCGAGGCGGCACCGGCCACG
>JBDSGH010000082.1:0-13444 GCA_039919095.1 Sphingomicrobium sp.
ATCGGCCGCCTCGACCTGGTCGAGAATCGCTTTGTCGGGATGAAAAGCCGCGGAGTCTACGAAACCCCGGGCGGCACCATCCTCCATCTCGCCCACCGCGCGATCGAGCAATTGACCCTCGACCGCGGCGCTGCCCACCTCAAGGACGAGCTGATGCCGCGTTATGCCGAACTGGTCTACAACGGGCTGTGGTTCTCACCCGAGCGCGCAATGCTCCAGGCGCTGGTCGACCGCAGCCAGGAACGGGTCGAAGGCCGTGTCCGGCTCAAGCTCTACAAGGGTTCGGTCCAGGTCACCGGCCGCCAGTCACCCGAAAGCCTCTACGATCCGCGTGTGGTCACGTTCGAAGACGACTTCGGCGCCTACGACCAGGTCGACGCCGAAGGCTTCATCAAGCTGAATGCGCTGCGGCTCCGCCTGCTGGCGCGGCGCGATCGGCGGCGCGGCTCCTGAGTGCTCGGCTGAACTGGCCAGCGAACAAGGCGGCCAGCATCAGCGGGGTCGCGGGCAGGCCGAGCGGCGCCAGCAGCAGGCCGATCTGCGGGCTGAGGAAGCCGGTCACGCCCAGCGCCCGCTCGGTCCTGCTCGCCTGCGGGTCGACCCACAGCCGGACGGCCGCGACCATCACCACCGTCAGGTCGTAATTGAACGCATAGGGCAGGATCAGGAAGGTCGCGGTTGCGGCCAGCATCGCAAGCTCGGGAATGGCAACGGCCCGGCGCGCGGCGACCACCATCATCGCCACCGCTGTGGCGCCGAGCAGCAGCTGCGCGCCGAACGCCAGCACCAGATTGTCCGACAGGCGCAGGAGCGCGGTCGCGAGCGAGGTCGACATATAGCCGTAGAACGACCGGCCGGCGTCGATCAGCCCGGCCTGGACCGTCCCCGCCCCGAACAGGAAATCGAGCCACGTCCCCCAGCCGTAGATGAACGAGGTGGCGACCACCAACACCACCACCGTCGCCGCTCCAGACAGCAGCGCTTTCCACTCGCTTCGGAGCAGCAGCACCAGCGGTACCAGGAGCGCGAGGTGGGGCTTGATCAGCAGCAGCCCGAACAGCATTCCCGCGAGCCACGGCCGCAGCTTGAGCCGCTCCCAGCCGAGCAGCAGCAAGGCGCCGATCAGGAAGGCGTAATGGCCCGCCCAGATGTTCATCAGCGCCGCCGGGGTCAGCACCGCCAGCCACGCCGGGCCGGCCTCGCTCGGCCACCAGCGCCGTGCCGCCCAGATGAACAACGCCCCGGTCGAGACCAGCCAAAGCGGAAGCGCCAGCCAGTAAGGCAGCAGGCTGAAGGCCTGGGCGATCGGGAAGGTCACCGGCGGGTAGGAATAATTGTGCCCGCCGAGATGGCCGAACAGGCTGGCGAGATGCGCGCGATAGGCGGCCGCGTCGTAGATCGCGTCGGCGCGGCCGCTCCACAACATGTCGCCGCCGGCCCACAGATTGACGAAGTCGCGGCCCCACATTGCCTTGCCGTCGATCCGGCCGCCGACCGAATGGGTGAAATCGACCCAGAACATCAGCATCGACAGCGCGCCGCCGATGACCCACGGGCTCCACCGGCCGAGGGCTGCGGTCAACCGCCGGGATTGGTCGTCGCTTGGCAATTGCATCCCCCTTGCCGAAAGATACGAAAGTGCGCGCCGTCAGGCTAGGGGGCGCGATCCCGGCCGGGCCGAGCGGGGGCACGGTTGGCCAAAGCCGCGGCGATGGCTAGGTATCGGGAAACGGGGATCGACGACAATTTATGACGCAGCCAGCGCCGAGCATCCGATCCGCCGACTCTGGCCGGCCGTGGTGGGAAACCCGGCCGTTCGTCGCACTGCTGATCGTGCTGGCGATGGCGCCCTTGCTTTACCCGCCGATCCCGCCGCTGGTCGACCTGCTCGGCCACATGGGCCGTTACCGGGTCGAGCTCGATCTCGCCACCTCGCCGTGGCTGGCGCAATATTACGGGTTCCGCTGGGCGGCGATCGGCAACCTCGGCGTCGACCTGCTGATCATTCCGCTGAGCAAGCTGTTCGGGCTCGAGCTGGCGGTCAAGCTGATCGTCCTCGCCATCCCGCCGCTGACCGTCGCCGGTTTCCTGTGGGTCGCGCGCGAGGTCCATGGGCGTCTGCCGCCGACCGCATTGTTCGCGCTGCCGTTCGCCTACAGCCACCCGTTCATGTACGGTTTCGCCAATTACGCGCTGTCGATCGCGCTGGCGTTCCTGGCTTTCGGCCTGTGGCTGCGGCTAGCGCGGCCTAACCGGCTCAGGCTGCGCGCAATCCTGTTCGTGCCGATCTCGCTGATCATATTCTTCACCCATGTCTTTGGCTGGGGTGTGCTCGGGCTGTTGTGCTTCTCAGCCGAGGCGGTGCGCCAGCACGATTCGGGCAAACGCTGGCCGCGGGCCGGGGTCGATGCCGCGCTGCACGCTTCGGTGATGGCGCTGCCGCTGCTGGTGATGCTCGCCTGGCGCAGCGAGACCCACGGCGGACGGACCGGCGCCTGGTTCGTGCTGCACATGAAGTTCGACTGGATCCTGTCGGCGCTGCGCGATCGCTGGAAGCCATTTGACGTCGCCTCGCTGATCGTCTGCCTGGTGGTCATCGTCGAAGCGCGCCGGCGCTCGTCGCTGACCTTCTCGCGCAACCTCGCTTTCTCTTCCCTGGTGCTGCTTGCAGGCTTCATCCTGTTGCCGTGGATGATCTTCGGCTCGGCCTATGCCGACATGCGGCTGTTTCCTTATGTGGTGGCGGTCGCGCTGCTGGCGATCCGTTTCCGCGATGACGCCATGCCGATGCGCACCGCCCGGGTGCTGGCGGTGCTCGGCCTAAGCTTTTTCGTGATCCGCATTGCCGCCACCAGCTGGAGCCTGATGATCGCCGCTGACGACCAGCGCGCCAAGCTCGCGGCGCTCGACCATGTCCCGATGGGATCGCGGGTCGCGACCCTGGTCGGCGACAGCTGCAGCAAGCCCTGGCCGATGGCCCGCAACACCCATCTGGGCGCGATGGTGATCGTCCGGCGGCAGGGCTTTTCCAACGACCAGTGGGTCACCAGCGGCCAGAATCTGCTTCAGCTGCGTTATCACGGCCCCGGCCAATTCTCGTCCGACCCGTCGCAGATCGTCCCCGACCGCGACTGTCCCCCGCGCTGGTCGATCGATCTCGCCCTGCGCTATTTGCCGCGCGACAAGTTCGATTATCTGTGGCTGATCGGGACCGAGCCGTTCGCGCCGGTGCTGGTCGATGGCATGGCGGCGGTGTGGCGCGGCCCGGGTTCGACGCTCTACCGGATCAATCTGCCCGCTCGAAAATCGCTACCAGCGACACCCCGAACGGCATCGGCACCCGCCCGACCAGCGGCGCTTCCAAGCCGAACAGGCCCCGCAGCGCGCCATTGACCGGCCTGGGCGGGATCGAATCGTCGGCGCTGTCGCGGCCGATCAGCTTGCTCGCCAGCCGCGCCGCCGCGATCGGCGGAAACAGGATCGTGTTGAAGTGCGAGACCAATTGGGTTCGAAAGCCGGCATGCTCCCCCGCCTCGCGCAGCGCGCGCTTGGTGTATCGCCGGTGGTGGTGGTGGGCGGCATCGTGCGCGCTCCACATCCAGCGATTGGCGGGCACCGTCACCAGCAGCTTGCCGCCGACCTTGAGGCGGGTGCGGATGGCGGCCAGCGCGGTCGCGTCATTGTCGACATGTTCGAGCACGTCGAGCAGTGCGATCAGGTCGAACGATGCCGGCTTGAACATCGACAGATCGGGCAGAGCCGCCGATTCCACCGACCGTCCCAGCCGCTTCTGCGCCAGCGCCCGCGCGCCATCGTCGAGCTCGCTCGCCGTGACCGTCCCGAATTCGCCGAGCATCGCCAGATTATGGCCCGTGCCACATCCGATCTCGAGGATCCGCGCCCTCTTGGGCGGGCGCACCTTGCGCTTGATCAGCGAGCGCAAGATCCGCCGCCTTGCAACGAACCACCAATGGCTATCGTCGAGTTCGGCCATGCGCTGAAACACCTGCGCGTCCATCAGCGCTCGCCCCCCACTTCCTCGCGCACCACATACAGCGGCCGGCGTTTGCTCTCGACCAGGATGCGCCCGACATATTCGCCGAGGATTCCGAGCGACAGCAATTGCAGCCCGCCGAGGAACAGTACCGCGACCATCAGCGAGGCATAGCCCGGGACCTGCACGCCGGACACCAGGGTGCGGACGATGACGAACACCGAATAGCCCAAGGCGAGCAAGGCGACGATCCCGCCGAGGTAGCTCCAAATGCGTAGCGGCACGGTCGAGGCTGAGGTGATGCCGTCGAGCGCGAAGGTCCACAGCTTCCAGTAATTGAACTTGCTGGTTCCGACCTTGCGCTGCTGGCGGGTGTAAGTGACCGACGCCTGGCGAAATCCGGCCCAGGCGAACAACCCCTTCATGAACCGGGTCCGCTCGGGCATCGCGCGGATCACGTCGACTACCTTGCGGTCGAGCAGGCGGAAATCGCCGGCATGCTCGGGGATCTTGTCTTCGCTCAGCCAGTTGTGCGCGCGGTAATAAAGGTCGGCGGTGAGCCGCTTGGGCAGGCTGTCGCTGGCGCGATTGTTGCGCACGCCATAAATGATCTCGAAGCCCTCGCGCCATTTGGCGATCATGTCGCCAAGCACTTCGGGCGGGTCCTGGAGGTCGACGTCGAGCGGAATGACCGCGGCTCCGCGAGCGTGGTCGAGCCCGGCCGACAACGCCGCCTCCTTGCCGAAATTGCGCGAGAAGGAGATTGCCCGAACCCGCCCGTCCGCCTGGTTGGAAGCGCGGATCGCGGCCATCGTGCCATCGCTGCTGCCGTCGTCGATGAACAGGATCTCGAACTGCCGGGCGTCGGCGTCGGCCAGCCCGTCGAGCACGCCGCCGACCCGCTCGACGAACGGCGCGACTGCGTCCTGCTCGTCCTTGACCGGACAGATGATCGAAAACACCGGCGAGTTCATCCGAACACCCATCGGCGATGAAGCATAAAGGTCAAGACCGGCGTGACGAAGATGATCGGGATGACCGGCCACCAGGTCGGCCCGTGGAGATGCTTGACCAGCAGCCAGACGAACGCCTGGTTGGTCGCGAAGCCGATCAGATTGACGACCAGGAAGCGTGCCAGGCGAATATGCTGGCGGTCGCGCTCGCCGTGCCCGCGAAAGCTGAACGAGCCGTGGGTGAAATAACTGACGACCGTGAAGAACAGGAACACGAGGGTCAGCGAAACCATTGGGTCGACGCCGAAAAATTCGGCGATGGCCCAGTAACTGGCGGCCACGAAGACCGTGATGACCATGCCGGCAAAGGCGTAGCGAACGGCCTGGAGGGCGACCGCGCGGCGTTCCGGATCGTCCGGCAGGAGCGCGGAAATGCTGGTTAACATCAGCGGTTGCTTGCCCTTTGAAGTCGAGCGGCTAGAGCGCGAAACGTGACCGAGCGCAAGGATCAGCTAGTCGAGGGCCAGGCGCTGACCTGGCTTGCCCGCCATTGGCGGTGGGTGACGGTGGCGGCGTGGCTGATCCTGTCGGCCTGGTTCCTCTACAACCGGTGGGGCCAGATCCACAGTTTCACCTTGGTCGACACCGACGACAATATGCGGATCAGCCAGGTCCGTGCGTGGCTCGCCGGCCAGGACTGGTACGATCTGCGGCAGCATCGCCTGAGCCCGCCGCTCGGCGCCAACATCCACTGGTCGCGGCTGGTCGATCTGCCGTTGGCCGGGCTGATCCTGCTGTTCCGGCCGATGGTCGGCGGGATCGACGCCGAGCGGATCGCGATCGGGGTCGCGCCGCTGCTGCCCTATCTGGTGCTGCTGTTCGGGATCGCGCTGACCGCCCGGCGGCTGATCCATCCCGCCGCCTACATCCTCGCCTTTATCGCATTGTTCACCGCCGGCTCGACCAACGGCATGTTCATGCCGACCCGGATCGACCATCACGGCTGGCAGTTGGCATTTCTCAGCCTGGCGGTCGCCGGGCTGGTCGACCCCAAGCGCGCGCGGGGCGGAGTAACGCTCGGCGTGGCGACCGCGCTGTCGCTTGCGATCGGCCTTGAATCGCTGATCTATCTCGCGCTCGCCGCGGTGACCACGGTGCTGTTCTGGATCGACGAGCGCGACGAGAAAGAGCGGATGGCGCCTTATGCGGCGGCGCTCGCCGGCGGCACTTCGCTCGCGTTCGTGGCGTTCGCTTCCTACGCCAACAGCCTGCCGGTGTGCGACGCCTTGTCGCCGGTGTGGCTGTCGGATGCGCTGCTCGGCGGTGCCTTGCTGTTCGGGCTGGCTTTGGTCTCGCCGCAGAATTGGAAATACCGCCTCGCCCTGGCCGCCGGCGCGGCGGCGATCATTGCTGTGTTCCACGCTGTGATGTGGCCGCATTGCCTGTCGCGGCTCGAAGGCGTGTCACCCGAAGTGCAGCGCTTGTGGCTCGACAATGTGCGCGAGGCGCGGCCAATCTATCGCCACGGCTGGCAGACCGCGACCATGATGCTCGGGCTGCCGGTGACCGCGGTCATCGGCTGGGCGCTGCTAGCGTGGCACAATCGCAGCGATCGCTCGCTGCTGCGGCGGACGATCGCGGCCGCGGTGCCGGGGCTTGCGGCGACGCTGCTGCTGTTCTGGCAGACCCGCACCGGCCCGGCGGCGCAGATGCTCAGTATCGTCGGCGCAATCGCCATCGCGTGGATCGTCGCGCCGCGCGCCAATGCCAGCAGCAAGCCGGTCGTGCGCACCTTTGGCCTGGTGTTGGCAGCGATGCTCGGGCTCGGCGCAGTGGTGCCGTTCGTGATGCAGGTCATCCCGGCCAAGAAGCTGACCCCGCGCGAGATCGCGATCAACCGCGCCAACCGCTTGTGCTTCTCGCTACCCGCGCTGCGCCCGGTCGCCCAGCAGCCCAAGGGCCTGGTGTTCACTTTCGTCGACCTCGGCCCGCGGATCATCAGCGTCACCCATCACGATGCGGTCATCGGCCCCTATCACCGCAATGGGGAGCAAATCGCAGACGTCATGAACGCCTTTCGCGGAGACGCCGATCAGGCCCGCCGGCTGCTCGCAAAATATCATTCCGATTATCTGCTGACCTGCCCCAACAGCTCGACCACCACGATCTTCCTGTCGGCTGCGCCCAAGGGCTTTTACGCCCAGCTCAACCGCGGCCAGGTCCCGGCCTGGCTGACGCCGGTGCCGCTGCCGGCAGACTCGCCGTTCAAGATGTGGACCGTCGCCCGCTAGGGCCTCGTCAGACCAGGGCGGGAAAGCTCTGCTTGAGCCCGTCGATCACGAATTGCGCGGCGAGCGCGGCGAGGATCACGCCGAGGATGCGGGTGATCATCGCTTCGATCCGTTCGCCGATCAGCCGCATCAGCACTCCGGCCGCGAGCAGGCACACCAAAGTCACCAGGATCACGACCGTGATCGCCGCTAGAACCGTGGCCACTTGCGACGTGTCGTCGGCGCGCGACACCCACAGCATCGCGCTGGCGATCGAGCCCGGGCCGCTGATCATCGGGATCGCCATCGGGAACACCGAAATGTCCTCGGCGTGGGGCGTGCCCTCGATCGACTGGGCGCGGTCTTCACGGCGCTGGGTGCGGCGCTCGAACACCATGTCGAGGGCGATCATGAACAGCATGATCCCGCCGGCGATGCGGAAGCTGGCGAGGCTGATCCCAAGCGCGTGGAGCATCGGCCGGCCGAGCAGCGCGAAGAACATCAGCACGACCCAGGCGATGACGCACGACCGCACCGCCATTGTTCGCCGCAGCGCGGGGTCCATGCCGCCGGTCAGGCTGGCGAAGATCGGCGCGCAGCCGGGCGGGTCGATGATCACCAGAAAGGTGACCAGCGCCGACCCGAACAGCTCGATCATTCGGCCGGCGCTTCGATCTGCTGCTCGAGCACCGTCTGATATTGGCGGCCGGTCCAGATCTGAGCCTGGAAATGGCGCGCGCCCTTGGGATTGACCTTCCACTGGTAGCTCAGCGTGCCGTCGGCCGAGCGGCCGGTGCCGGCATCGCCCGGCGGCTTGCCGGCGACCTGCGCCGCGCTGACCGCGCGCTTGGCCAGCGCGCGCACGGTCTTGCCGTTGGCGCAGCTGGCGTGCCGCACCAGCGGCCGGGCTCGCGCCGGCAGCGGCTTGTTGAGGCCGTCGCCGCCGTCATAGGTCCACGTCCAGCTATTGCCCTTGCGCATCCACACGGTGGTGAAATAGCCGTGGGCCTTGCCCGACGCGCTGGTCCACGGACCCTTGTTGATCGCGGTCCGCCCGTCGCACGAGACATAGCTTTCGCTCGGCGACCAGCTGAGCGCCGCCGGCGGGTCCTTGCGACCCTTCAGGAACTCGCTCGCCCACACCGCTTGCGGGTTGAAGATGACCGCGGTCGGGTCGGCATATTTGCGGAACGCGGTCCATTGGCCGTGGCGCTTGGCGTCGGCGGCAAAGGCCCGCTCGGCATCGACCGCGGTTGGCGCCGCAAGCGCAAGCAGGAGTGCGGTAATCATAGTCCCTCCGGGTCAGCCAGTCCGGCGCGGCGGTGCGCCGCGACCAGCGTGTTTCTCAGTAGCATGGCGATGGTCATCGGCCCAACGCCGCCCGGCACCGGGGTGATCGCCGCCGCGACCGCGCTCGCTTCGTCGAACGCGACGTCGCCAACCAGCCGGCTCGAGCCGTCTTCGGCCGCGACCCGGTTGATCCCGACATCGATCACCACTGCGCCCGGCTTGATCCAGTCGCCGCGGACCATTTCGGGCCGCCCGACCGCGGCGACGACGATGTCGGCGCGGCGCACGATCGCCGGCAGGTCGCGGCTTTTGGAATGGGCGATGGTCACCGTCGCGCTCTCGCCGAGCAGCAGCATGGCCATCGGCTTGCCGACGATGTTCGACCGGCCGATCACCACCGCGTCGAGCCCGGCGAGGCTGCCGAGCTCGTGCTTGAGCAGGTCGAGGCAGCCGAGCGGGGTGCACGGCACCAGCCCGTCGAGCCCGGTGGCGAGCCGCCCGACGTTGATTGGGTGGAAGCCGTCGACGTCCTTGGCTGGGTCGACCGCGGCGATCACCGCAGCGGTATCGACCTGGCTCGGCAGCGGCAGCTGGACCAGGATCCCGTCAACCCGGTCGTCGCGATTGAGCTCGTCAACCACCGCCAGCAGCTCGGCCTGCGCGATCGTATCGGGCAAATGGTGGGCGAAGCTGGCCATCCCGGCCTCGGCCGTCGCCTTGCCCTTCATCCGGATATAGACCGCGCTGGCGGGGTCCTCGCCGACCAGCACTGTGGCCAGGCCGGGCGCTCGGCCGGTGCGCTGCTCGAATGCGGTGACTGCCGTCGCGACCTGCGTGCGGAGCGTTGCGGCAGCGGCTTTTCCGTCGATCCGCCGTGCGCTCATGTGATCGTCGGACCCATTTCCATAAGAATGCCGGGGAGCACTTTCGACCGGATGATCGCGATTATGAGAAGCACCACCAACGGTGAAAAATCGATGCCACCGAAGTCGGGAAGCAACCGCCGGAAAGGGCGGTAAAGGGGCGCAGTGATCCGGTCGAGCGCTTCCAGAATGCCCCGCACCGCACCGGATTGAACGTTGATGACATTGAAGGCGATCAGCCAACTCAAGATGACTTGACCGATAATTATGTAGGTCACGACCGCGAGGATCATGTCCACGATACCGATGAGCGTGAAGATCATTCGCTGCGCTTAGCGGCGTGAGCCGTTTGGAGCAATCAGGGCGCCACCCGGTTGGGCTGGGCTTCGGCCAGGATGACGGCAAAATCGTCGGCCGGGTCGCTCCATTCGGCGAGCGGCGTCCAGCCTCCGGCGAGCAGCAGCACGCGCGCTCCGCGGCGCTCGTACTTGTGGCTGTTCTCGCTGTGGATCGACGCGCCCTGCTTGAGCGCGAAGCGCTGGCCGGCGATGGTGAACTCGACATCACGCGTCGCCACCAAATGCATCTCGATCCGCGACAGGATGTCGTTCCAGCGCGCTTCGTGGTGGAATGCGTCGACCGGGATGGTGCCGTCGAGCTCGCGGTTGATCCGCTCGAGCAGGTTCAGGTTGAAGCGCGCGGTGACCCCGTCGGGATCGTCATAAGCGGCGATCAGCCGCTCGACCGGCTTGACCCGGTCCATCCCGATCAGCAGGTGCGCGCCGGTGCCGAGCAGCTCGCGGAAATGGCGCAGCAGATCGGTCGCGCTGCGCGGCACGAAATTACCGATCGTCGATCCGGGGAAGAAGCCCAGCTTGGGCAAGTTGGCAATCGCCTCGGGCAGCGCGAATGGGCGCACGAAATCGGCCGTCACCGGATAGACCGGAAGCCCGGGGAAGCCGGCGCTCAATTCGGCCGCGCTGTCTTCCAGATACTCGCCCGAAATATCCACCGGGACATAGGCCGCCGGCGCCACCGCCTTGAGCAGCATCGGGGTCTTGGTCGCCGATCCAGCGCCGAATTCGACCACCGCCGCGCCCTTCGGGCTGAGCGCCGCGACTTCGGGCATGATCGTTTGCAGCAGGGCGGTTTCGGTCCGCGTCGGATAATAAGACGGCAGCCGGGTGATCGCGTCGAACAGCTCGGATCCGGTGCGGTCGTACAGCCACCGCGCCGGGATGGCCGGAATCGGCGCCGACAGCCCGGCAAGCACGTCGGCGCGGAACGCCTCGGTCTGGTCGTCAGGCGTCGCGGGCAAGGCGCACTCCGGTAAATTGCCAGCGCGCGGCGGGCGGGAAGAAGTTGCGGTATGATGCCCGGCTGTGACCGCGCGACGTGGCGCAGCTGGCGCCCTTGAGGACCAGCTGCCCGCTCATGAACTTGCCATTATATTCGCCGACCGCGCCTTCCGCCGGGGCAAAGCCGGGAAACGGAGCGAAGCTGCTCCGAGTCCATTCCCACACGTCGCCGAAAATGTCGCCGGGCGCTTGCGAGATGACCGCTCCGGCGCGGTCGAGCTGGTTGCCGAGCTTGGGGTCGGCCGAGCCCGCAAAGCTCTCCCACTCGGCTTCGGTCGGAAGCCGCGCTCCGGCCCAGCGCGCGAAGGCGTCGGCTTCGTAGAAACTGACGTGCGCGACCGGCGCTGCCGGATCGAGCGCCCGCCGCCCGCCAAGCGTGAACGCGCTGCCGTCGCCGTGCCAGTAATGCGGCGCCGCAATGCCCTCGCGCTTGACCCAGTCCCAGCCGTCCGACAGCCACAGGGTCGGGGTCGAATAGCCGCCGTCCGCGATGAACTCGCCAAATTCGCGGTTGCTCACCGGGCGGCTGGCGATGGCGTGCGGATGGAGCAATTCGGCGTGGCGCGGGCGTTCCGAATCGAACGCGAAACCGCCGCTTTCGCCGGCTCCGATCTCGACGATGCCGCTGCGCCCGCCAAGGAAGCTGAGCGGCTCGGCGGAATGGCAGCGCGCGCCGTCGAGTTCGCCATAAGCGGGCTCGATCGGGTTCTCGGCGAAGGTCGCCAGGATGTCGGTCAGGAACAGCTCCTGGTGCTGCTGCTCGTGGTTGATGCCGAGCTCGACCAGCTCGAGCGCTTGCGGCCCAAGCTTGGGCATGGCCTGCTCGAGCGCGCCATCGACATGCGCTCGCCAGGCGCGCACCTCGTCCAACGACGGGCGGCTGATCATCCCCCGCCGGGCGCGCGGATGGCGGTCGCCTTCGCCTTCGTAATAGCTGTTGAACAGGAATGGGAAGCGCTCGTCGAACAAGCGATAGCCCGGCACATGGTCGCGCAGCACGAATGTTTCGAAGAACCAGTTGGTGTGGGCCAGATGCCATTTGGCCGGCGACGCGTCGGGAAACGGCTGGATCGCGGCGTCGGCATCGGACAGCGGCGCCGCCAGCGCCAGCGTCAGCGCTCGGGTCGCCGCCAGCCGCTCGGCCAGGTCAGGCGCTCGCTCCACTGCGCGCGGCACAGGCGGCGCAGCGTTCATGGCGTGGTCCGCACCCCGGGATAGGCCTGCGCCTCGAGCAATTGCGCCAGATGAGCGGCATTCGACGCCACCATCGCGGCCGTCTGCTCGACCTTGTCGGGCACCTCGGGCAAGTCGCGGAAGTCGGTCTTGTGCATCGCCTCGCCGACCCAATAGCAAGCCGCCGCCGACGGGATCGTCCAGCCGACGTCGTTGAGCGCCTGGAACAGGTCGGCGGTGACATTGTGGGCGCCGTCCTCATTGCCGACGATCGCCGCGACGCTCAATTTGCCGAAGCTCGGGGTTCGTCCGTGGTCGTCGGTTTCGCTCAGGAACGCGTCCATCCGCTCGCACACTCGCTTGGCCACGCTCGACATCTGGCCCATCCAGATCGGGGTCCCGAAGATCAGGATGTCGGCGTCGAGGATTCGGCGGCGGATATCTGGCCAGGCATCGCCATCGCCTTCGTCCGAGGTGACGCCCGGGCGGACGTCGTGATCGGCGATGCGGATGGTCTCGGTGAATTCGACCTGGTGCTTCTTGAGCTCGCCGACGATCAGCCCGATCATGGCGTCGGTCGATGATGGCTCGCCGCTGCTGCGCTTAAGGCTGCAGTTGATCGCAATTGCCTTGACCGTCACTCATCATTCCCTTGCCGAGCCAGCCACTGAACGTCGGCCCGGGCGGTTTGTGTCCCCCGCGCGCCTAGCGGGTCGCCCCGGGTTGCCACAGCACGTCGCCGCCGGCCGCCTTGGCCAGCACCCGCCCGAGCACGAACAGGTGGTCCGACAGCCGGTTGAGATAGATCAGCGCCAGCGGATTGATCGACACTTCGCCCGATGCCGTGACGGCCGATCGCTCGGCGCGGCGGGCGACGGTGCGGGCGACGTGGATCCGCGCCGCCGCTTCGCCGCCGCCGGGCAGGATGAAGCTTCTCAGCGGGTCGAGGTTCTCGTTCATCGCGTCGATCTCGGCCTCGAGCCGGTCGATTTGCGACTGGACCACGCGCAGCACCATCTCCGACGGCGTGAAGTCATCGCCCGGGGTGGCGAGGTCGGCGCCGAGGTCGAACAATTCGTTCTGGACGCGGCCAAGCATCGCTTTGGCGTCGGAACCACCAATCGCGACCAGTGCCAGGCCGATCGCGCTGTTCAGTTCGTCGACATCGCCGATCGCCTGTGCCCGGGGATGGTCCTTGGCGATGCGCGAGCCGTCGACCAGCCCGGTTTGGCCGGCGTCGCCTGTGCGGGTGTAGATCCGGTTGAGGCGGACCAGGGGGTTAGCCCTTCGCGCCGGCCAGGATCAGGATCAGCACGACGATGACGATCGCCACCGCCTGGAACAGGACGCGCTTGCGCATCCAGTTCTGCTGCTGCTCGCCGGTGACGTCCTTGCCCGACGCCATGGCCATGACCCCGCGCACCAGCACGTAGGCGGTTGCGGCCATCGCCGCGACCAGAAGGATGATCAGGAGTGTGTTGCCCATGCCAGCCTATTTAGGCTTCGCGCAGCCGAAAACCAGATGGCACTAAGCCGGTAGCAA
>JBDSGH010000083.1:0-6986 GCA_039919095.1 Sphingomicrobium sp.
GAGGCCCCCGATCGGCAGCACGCGGCCCCGCAGCGTGACCTCGCCGGTCATCGCGACATCGCGCCGAACCGCGATCCCGGTCAGCGTCGAAATCATCGCCGTGACCATGCCGATGCCCGCCGACGGGCCGTCCTTGGGCACCGCGCCTTCGGGCAGATGGACGTGGATGTCCTTGCGCGCGAAGATTGACGGCTTGACGCCATAACTGGGCGAGCGCGCCTTGACGAAGCTCATCGCCGCCTGGATCGATTCCTGCATCACTTCACCCAGCTTGCCGGTGGTCTTGACCATCCCCTTGCCGGGTACGGTGACCGCCTCGATGGTCAGCAATTCACCGCCGACTTCGGTCCAGGCGAGGCCGGTCACGGCGCCGATCTGATCCTCTTCCTCGCCAACCCCGTAGCGATAGCGGATGACGCCGAGGAACTCGCCGAGATTGTCTTCGGTCAATTCGACCGAAGTGACCTTGCCTTCGAGGATCTGGCGCAGCGACTTGCGCGCCACCTTGGCCAGTTCGCGCTCGAGCGTGCGCACGCCGGCTTCGCGCGTGTAGTGACGCATGATGCCGCGCAGCGCGCCGTCGCTATATTGCAGCTCCTCGTCCTTGAGGCCGTGCGCTTCCATCTGCTTGGGAATCAGGTGGCGCTTGGCGATCTCGACCTTCTCGTCCTCGGTATAGCCTTCGAGCCGGATGACCTCCATCCGGTCGAGCAGCGCCTGGGGAATGTCGAGCGAGTTGGCGGTGGTGACGAACATCACGTCCGACAGATCGTAATCGATCTCGAGATAGTGATCCTGGAACTTCGAATTCTGCTCGGGATCGAGCACTTCCAGCAGCGCCGCCGCGGGGTCGCCGCGGAAGTCGGTGCCGAGCTTGTCGATCTCGTCGAGCAGGAACAGCGGATTGGACGTTCCGGCCTTCTTCAGATTGGCGATGACCTTGCCCGGCAGCGAGCCGATGTAGGTCCGGCGGTGACCGCGGATTTCGGCTTCGTCGCGGACTCCGCCCAGTGACTGGCGGACGAATTCGCGGCCGGTGGCACGCGCGATCGAGCGGCCAAGCGAGGTCTTGCCGACGCCGGGCGCGCCGACCAGGCACAGGATCGGGCCCTTCAACTTGTTGGTGCGAGCCTGGACCGCGAGATATTCGATGATCCGGTCCTTGACCTTCTCCAGGCCATAATGATCCTCGTCGAGCACCTGCTGGGCCTCGGCGATGTCCTTTTTGACCCGCGATTTCTTGCCCCACGGCAGGCCGAGCAGCACATCGAGATAATTGCGCGCGACGGTCGCTTCGGCCGACATCGGCGCCATCGCCTTCAACTTCTTGAGCTCGGCGGTGGCGCGGACCCGGGCTTCCTTCGACAGCCGGGTCTTGCGGATCTTCTGGGCCAGTTCGACCAGCTCGTCGCCGCCCTCTTCGCTCTCGTTGCCGAGCTCGCGCTGGATCGCCTTCAACTGCTCGTTGAGATAATATTCGCGCTGGGTCTTCTCCATCTGGCGCTTGACCCGGCTGCGGATCTTCTTTTCGACCTGGAGCACGCCCAGTTCGCCTTCCATGAACGCAAACACCATCTCCATCCGCCGCACCGGGTTCAATTCGCCGAGCAGCGCCTGCTTGTCGGCGACCTTGACCGAGAGGTTGGAGGCGACCGCATCGGCCAGCACCGACGGATCCTCGATCTCGCCCAGCTGGATACCGGTTTCGGGCGGAAGGCGCTTGTTGAGCTTGGCGTAATTTTCGAACTGGTCGATCACCGAGCGCATCAGCGCCTGAGATTCGGGGCCTTCGGCGGCCTGTTCCTCGACGTCCTCGACCTCGGCCGCCATGTAGCCGTCGCGCGCCACCAGATCGACCAGCTTGGCCCGCCGCAGGCCTTCGACCAGCACCCGCACGGTGCCGTCGGGCAGCTTGAGCAATTGCATCGCGGTGGCGACCACGCCGAGATCGTAGAGCGCGTCGCGGTCTGGATCGTCCTCGCCCGGATCGAGCTGGGCGACCAGGAACAGTTCCTTGTCGGTACCCATCGCGGCTTCGAGCGCGGCGACCGATTTCTCGCGGCCGACGAACAAGGGAACGATCCGCTGCGGGAAGACCACGATGTCGCGGAGCGGAAGAATGGGGAGGAGACGTTTCATTTAGCCTATATGGGCGGGGCCCCGCCGCCACGCAACAAACCGCAAGGAACAATCCCCAGACTTTGACCGGTTTCGGCACGGGCCGGCCCAAACTACGCCCAACCGAGTGATCGGCGGGAACGACCCGTTGAAACCAGGCCGCGAATAAATCACCGATTCGGCTCGCGTTCACATATCCATGCTAAGCAAGGGGCTATGCACATCCACCGCCTGAAGCCTCTTCGTCTTTTGCTGTCCGTCGCCGCGCTTGGCCTTGCCGCCGGGCTGTCGGCGCCGGCGCTGGCCCAACGCCCGCAGCCGATCGAGCCGATCGATTTGCCGCCGAGCGTCGAGCAGGGCGTCGACATGATCTACATCGACCCCGAGATTGCGCCGCGGCTCAACGACCAGAATGTCGCGCTGCACCAGATTTCGTTCGAGGAATGGGCCGGGGCGCCGCTCGACATGTTCCTGCCGGTCAACCCGATCTACACCGACTTGAGGCGCGGGCTGGTGCGCTACAAGCAGCGCTGGGGCGATCTGCCCCAGTTCCAGATCCCGGCCGGGCCGGTGATGAAGCTCGGCACCGAGGGCGCCAATGTCGCCGCGCTGCGCGAGCGGCTCGGGCTCGCGCCGGGGACCAAGTTCGACGCCGCGCTGGCCGCCACGGTCAAGGAATATCAGCAGGCCCACGGGCTCAAGGCCGACGGTGTCGCGGGCGGCGGGACGATCGTCTCGCTCAACCTCGGCGCCAATTATTACGAGCGGCTGATCATTGTTAATCTCGAGCGTGCGCGGCGGCTGCCGCTGGCGACCGAGACCCACCGCTACATCCTGGTTGACGTCGGCTCGGCACGACTGTTCATGTACGAGAACGGACGCGCGGTCGACAGCATGAAGGTGATCGTCGGCAAGGAGCAGACGGCGACCCCGATGATGGCCGCGCTGATGCGCTACGCCAGCGTCAATCCGTACTGGAACGTGCCGCCCGAGCTGGTCGTCTCGCTGATCGCGCCCAACGTTCTCAAGCAGGGCTACACCTACCTCAAGGACCGCCGCTACGAAGTGCTCAACGACTGGAGCGACGAAGCCTCCGCGATCGATCCGTCGACGGTCGACTGGAAGGCGGCCGCGGAGGGTCGGAAGGTGATTCGCGTGCGCCAGCTACCGGGCCCGGCCAATTCGATGGGCAAGGTCAAATATATGATGCCCAACGATTTTGGCATCTACCTCCACGATACGCCCCACAAGGAGCTGTTCGCCGACGAAAACCGGTGGATCAGCAACGGCTGCATCCGTCTCGAGGACGCGCCGCGGCTGGGCCGGTGGGTGATGGGCGGGCTGCCCCAGCCGCACGATCCCGACCGGCCCGACCGGGTCGACCTGCCCGACCCGGTGCCGGTCTATGTGACCTATTTGACGGTCGCCGCCGAGCCCCAGGGAATCGTGTTCCGGGCCGACCCCTACAAACGCGACCCCGCGGTCATCGCGCGCTACTTCGGCGACGGCTCGCAGGATTTGGCGGCGGTCACCAGCAACTAGGGCGGCGTCAGTCTGACGCGCTGCTTTGCTCTAACGGGCGAAGTCTAATCGAAATCGGACGTTGAGCGCGGTCAGGCCGCGTCGCCCGCCTTGCCCTTCTTGGCGTAGACCCGAACCGGCTCCTTGCGGCCTTCGACCACGTCGCGGTCGATGTGGACTTCGTCGACCCCGTCCATCGACGGCAGGTCGAACATGGTATCGAGCAGGATGCCTTCGAGGATCGAGCGCAGCCCGCGGGCGCCGGTCTTGCGGTCGATCGCCTTGCGGGCGACGGTATGCAGCGCTTCGTCGGAGAAAGCGAGTTCGACATCCTCCATGTCGAACAGCTTCTGATACTGTTTGACGAGCGCGTTCTTGGGCTCGACCAGGATCTTGACCAGCGCTTCCTCGTCGAGGTCCATCAGGGTCGCGATGACCGGCAGGCGGCCGATGAATTCGGGGATCAGCCCGAACTTGAGCAGATCCTCTGGCTCGCAATGCTGCAGCACTTCGCCGGTCTTGCGGTCTTCGGGCGCGGCGACATGGGCGCCGAAGCCGATCGACTTGCCCTGGAGGCGGTCGGCGATGATCTTTTCGAGGCCGGCGAACGCACCGCCGCAGATGAACAGGATGTTGGTCGTGTCGACCTGCAGGAATTCCTGCTGCGGATGCTTACGGCCGCCCTGTGGCGGGACCGATGCCGTGGTCCCTTCCATCAGCTTGAGCAGCGCCTGCTGGACGCCCTCGCCCGACACGTCGCGAGTGATCGAGGGATTGTCCGACTTGCGCGAAATCTTGTCGATTTCATCGATGTAGACGATCCCGCGCTGGGCCTTTTCGACATTGTAGTCGGACGCCTGGAGCAGCTTCAGGATGATATTTTCGACATCCTCGCCGACATAGCCGGCCTCGGTCAGCGTGGTCGCGTCGGCCATCGTAAACGGCACATCGAGGATCCGCGCCAGAGTCTGGGCGAGCAAGGTCTTGCCGCAGCCGGTCGGGCCGATCAGCAGGATGTTGGACTTGGCCAGCTCGACGTCGGTGCCGGTCTTGGCGCCGTGATTGAGCCGCTTGTAATGGTTGTGAACCGCGACCGACAGCACGCGCTTGGCGCGGTTCTGGCCGATCACATAATCGTCGAGCACCTTGCAGATCTCGGCCGGAGTCGGAACCCCGTCGCGAGTCTTGACCAGTGCCGACTTGGATTCCTCACGGATGATGTCGTTGCACAGTTCAACGCATTCATCGCAGATGAATACGGTTGGGCCGGCAATGAGTTTGCGCACCTCATGCTGCGACTTGCCGCAGAACGAGCAGTAGAGCGTGCTCTTGCTGTCGCCGCCTGAAAGCTTGGTCATTCCAGTCCTATCGTCCGGCCGTCGACGTCCACCAATGGAGCGTCATGCTAGCTTGCTTTATTGCACAATTGAACTCTCGGATTCTTAACGAGCCCCCGCTTCCAATTGCGCTTCTGCTTTGGGGAATATGGATTGAGAGGGGCGCGGCGGCAAGGGGTCTGTCGGTCACCCGCGTCCCGAGTTGGTAACCGCCGCCAGCGCATCGTCCATCGCGCTGCGGAATTCGAGCCGAGCGTAGATGTCGTTATGCCCGGCGCCGCGGATGGTGCGATCGAACACCAGATTGCCGACCGACGGCCGCAGTGCATCGGTGCGCGGCGCCGGGATGATGACGTCGAGCTCGGCGGCGATGATCGCGGTCGGCACGTCGCTGCCGGCCAGCGCCGCCGCCGCATCCATGTCCTGGCGCAGCATCGCCCCGACCGGCAGGAACGGATAATGGCCGCTGGCGACCGCCTTGAGGCTGTCGAACGGAGTGACCAGGATCAGCCCGTCGAGCGGGCGCTGCATGGCCAGGCTGGCGGCGACCCCGGTGCCGATGCTGAACCCGACCGCGACCGTGCGGTCATGATCAATGTGCGACACCGCGAAATCATAGACCAGCGGCGCGTCCTCGATCAGCCCATCGGCCGACGGGGTGCCGGTCGAGGGGTGATAGCCGCGATAGTGGAACGCGACGATGTCCTCGGCCGGATAGATGCTGTGGAGGAAAGTCGCCGCATCGGCGCTGTTCCAGGCGTTGCCGGCAAAGCCGAGGATCAGCGTGCGCGGCGCCGATGAGCGGACCGACGGCGGGACGTGGATGCCGTGCAGCCTGGCCTTGCCGGCGCCGGCGATCGTGACGCGTTTGGCGCCGCGCGGGAGCGGCCCGGGCGGCGCGACGGCATGAACTGGGAACATGAACTGGGTTTCGAGGTCGAACATCGGGGCGTGATCCAGCGAACAGGTAGGTGCGACAGGCAAATCAAAGGCGACCGGAATGACGCGCATTCCGACCGCCGGCAATTACGGCAATCCGGTTCAACTAAGTGGCGAAGGCGGCGTCGATTGCCGGGGTAACGCGGTCGACCGTATAGGGTTTCTCGATCAGCGGCACCGAAGCGAATTCGGGCGGCGGCGGATCGACATGGCCACCGCTGGCAATGACGAACGGAACGCCCTGTTCGCGCAGGCGACTGGCCACCGGCCACACGTTGTGACCCTTGAGATTGACGTCGAGGATAGCGAGGTCGAAGCCCCCCTTCTCGACTTCGGCCAGCGCCGCCGGAACATTGTCGCAGGTCGCCGAAATCGAGTGGCCGAGCGATTCCAGGAAATCCTCGAGCATCATCGCGATTAGCGGCTCGTCTTCGACGATCAAGATGCAGCGCCCCTCGGTCATAAGCGCCGGAATACTCAACCGGGACGCAAGAGCAACGATTATTTCGCTGCCACCGCTCGCCGGGTCGCTTCTGCAAGTTCCTGAACTGAAAAGGGTTTGGGCAGGAAGGCGACGTTGTCGATGTCGATCGAGTTGCGCAATTGCTCCTCGGCATAGCCCGAGATGAACAGGATTTTGAGGTCGGGCCGCGACTTGCGCGCCTCGCGCACCATGGTCGGGCCGTCCATCATCGGCATCACCACGTCGCTGATCAAAAGCACGATCTCGTCACCCTTGGCGAGCACCTCGAGCGCCTCTTCGCCATTGTCGGCGGTGATCACGGTATAGCCGTGGCGGGTCAGCGCGCGCTCGGCCACGCCGCGCACCATCGGCTCATCCTCGACCAGGAGGATGGTCCCGGTGCCCCACAGCTCATGTTCCTTGGGCTTGGCCGGCTTGCGCTGCTTTTCGGCGCTGGCTTCCTCGCGGTGGACCGGCAGATAGATCACGAAGCGGGTGCCGTCGCCGACCTTCGAATCGGCGAAGATGAAGCCGCCCGACTGCTTGACGATGCCGTAGACCGTCGACAGGCCGAGCCCGGTGCCCTTGCCGATTTCCTTGGTCGTGAA
>JBDSGH010000084.1:0-10540 GCA_039919095.1 Sphingomicrobium sp.
GTCAAGCACCAGGTCGATGCGATGAAGCGCGGCGGCCATTACATGGTGCTCGACGCCATCGCCGACTTCCGCGAGCTGACCGACATCAAGATCAAGGCCGGCACCACCGGCCTGCTGATGATCGGCGGCGGCGTGCCCAAGAACTTCACCCAGGACACTGTCGTCTGCGCCGAAATCCTCGGTCACGAGGACGTCGAAGTGCACAAATATGCGGTCCAGATCACCGTCGCCGACGTCCGCGACGGGGCCTGCTCGTCGTCGACGCTGCAGGAGGCCGCGTCGTGGGGCAAGGTGTCGACCGCGCAGGAGCAGATGGTGTTCGCTGAAGCGACTTCGGTGTTGCCGCTGCTGGCCAGCGACGCCTGGCACCGCGGCGCATGGCGCAACCGCGAAAAACGCCGCTTCGCCAAGCTGTTCGACTAGCGCGCGTCATCCCGGCCTTGAGCCGGGCCCTGCCTGACTTGCCGAGATCCAGGAAGGCAGGCCCCGGATCGGGTCCGGGGTGACGCGATCGCGTGGCTTGTCGCACGAACAAATTGGCCCCAAACTCCCGCTTTTCCGGGGGGAGACAGTCAATGGAATATAGCCCGCTACTCGCGCCGGTGGTGGCCCTGGTCGCCTGGACGCTGGTCATGCTGGTGTGGCTCGCGGTCAAGCGCGCGCCGCTGCTCAAGGAGCGCGGCGACATTCCGGCCGGCGCGCGCGGGCAGGACATGCCGCCCGGGCCGCACAATTGGCCGGCGCACAATTACATCCATCTGCTCGAGCAGCCGACGATCTTCTACGCGATCGTGTTCGCGCTGGCGCTGATGGGCTTCGACGCCCCGATCAACCTCTATCTGGCGTGGGGCTATGTCGGGCTGCGGATCGTCCACAGCCTGATCCAGTCGACCGTCAACATCGTCAGGATCCGCTTTGCGGTGTTCGCGCTCAGCACCTTGTGCCTGCTCGGCCTGACGACCCATGCCGCGCTGCGCATCGCCCACGACTGCGGGCTGATCTAGCGCTCGAACGCGGCCGCCAGCTCGATGTGGGTCGACCAGCGGAACAGGCCGACCGGCCGCACCCAGGCGAGCCGATAGCCGCCGTCGGCCAACACCTTGGCATCGCGCGCGAAAGTCGCCGGATTGCAGCTGACGTAGGCGATCCGCGGCACCGAAGAGGAGGCGAGGTTGGCGATTTGCTCGGCGGCGCCGGCGCGGGGCGGATCGAGCACGACCGCTTCGAAATTGGCCAGCTCCGACCCATCGAGCGGGCGGCGATACAAATCGCGATGCTCGACCGCGATCGCTGGCCCCGCTCGCTTGAGCGCCAGCACCGCGTCGCGCGACGCTTCGGCGGCATAGACCTGGCCCGGCAGCGCTAGCCCAAAGGTGCCCAGCCCGGCGAACAGATCGGCCGTCCGCGTCGCTGAGCCAACCGCTTCGCGCACCGCCGCGACCAGCGCCGCTTCCCCATCGGCGGTCGCCTGGAGGAACGCGCCGACCGGAAACGGCACCGGGCGACCGGACAAAGTCACGGTGACCGGCTCCGGCTCGTAGAAGGTCTCCGGCCCAAGCCCCTGGTCGAGGCTCATCCGGGCCAATGGCTGGCTGGTGCAGAAGTCGGTCAGGCGCTCGATCGCCTCGAGCCCTTCGACTCCGACGCCCTTGAGCATCACGTCCGCGCCCTGGTCGGCCAGCGCCAGCTGGATCTCGCCCGGCCGCCGCGGCCGCAGCAGTTTGCCGAGCAATGCGCGCAGCGGCGCGACCAGCCCGAACAGCTCGGGCCGCAAAATGTGGCATTCGCGCATGTCGACGATGTGGTGCGAGCGCGCAGCATTGAAGCCGACCACCGCGCCCTGCCCGGCCCGCAACGCGCGCAGGCTGGCGCGGCGGCGGCTGTTGGGCGGTGACAGATGCGGCGCGCGGATGTCGGTGGCGAGGCCGTGCTGCTCGAGCGCACCCTCGATCCGCGCCACCAGATAGCCGCGGTAAGCGGCATCGTCGGCATGCTGCAGCTGACACCCGCCGCATTCGGGAAAGTGACGGCATGGCGGCACCTGGTGGTGCGGGCCGGCAACGACGCTGCCGTCGGCTAGCATGGCATCCCCCGGCACTGCGAACGCGGCGTGACGGCCGTCGGCGGTGACACCCTCGCCGCGCGCCGCAATGCGCACGATGATATCGCTCACGGCGCGAGCGCTTGCGGGATCGCGGCCGCGAGATCGTCGGCGATCATCCCCGGCCCGGCGACCTCGGCCGCGCGCCCGTGCAGCCAGACGCCGGCGCAGGCCGCCTCGAACGGCGCCAGCCCGCGCGCCCGAAGCGCCGCGACCAGTCCCGCCAGCACGTCGCCGGTGCCAGCGCTGGCGAGCCAGGCCGGGGCCGGCGGAGCGAAGCCGAGCCGCCCGTCGGGCGAAGCGACCAGCGTGTCCGGGCCCTTGTAGATCACCACCGCGCCCGATCTCGCCGCCGCTTCGACCGCCCGCTCCGGCTTCGATCCGTCGATCGTGCCGAACAGGCGCTCGAATTCGCCCTCGTGCGGGGTGATGATCGCGTCCTGGCCGCGCAGCCGCTCGGGCTCGCCGAGATGGGCCAGGCCGTCGGCGTCGATCACCTTGGGCGCCTTGCTGGTCAGCGCCAGCGTCAGCAGTTGCGGGATGTCGCCCATCCCCGGCCCGACCAAAAGACAGTTGATGCGCGGGTCGTTGACCTCGGCCGTGTCGACCTGGACCACCGACGACGGCATTCCCTCGATCGGGCGTGAGGTGCTGACCCGGACATAGCCCGCACCGCCGCGCGCCGCGGCGGTCGCGGCCAGCGCGATCGCGCCCGGCATCGCGCCCGCCAGCGCATGGACCAGGCCGCGAGAATATTTGTGGCCGGCGGGGTCGAGCGGCGGCAGCATCGGCCGCGCGATCTCGTGCCAGTTGCCATCCGCCGCGATGCCAATATCGGCCAGCACCACGCGCCCGCAGCGGTGCATCGCCGGCATCAACCGGTGAGCCGGCTTCAAAGCTCCGAAGGTGACGGTCAGGTCGAACGCGTGGATCGGGCTGAGCTGGGCGCCGCTGTCGCTGTCGACACCGCTCGGCAGGTCGCAAGCGACTGCCACCTCGGCTTCGTGCGCCAGTTCGGACAGCAATTGGCTGAGACCGTCGTCCAGACCGCGCTTGAGGCCGGTGCCGAACAGTGCGTCGATCAGCAGCGGCGCGCTGGCGGTGTCCTGCGACAGTTGTTCGACGGCCCCGTCCCATTGGGACCGCGCCCACACGGCCGCGGGTGACTTGGGCTCGGCCAGCGCCGCCACCCGCACCGCCACCCCGTGCTGCGCGAGGTGCCGCGCCGCGACATAGCCGTCCCCCCCATTATTGCCCGGCCCGCACAGGATCAGCGCCGGTTTGGGCCCGGCGAAGCGATAGGCCGCTTCGGCCAGCGCCGCCCCGGCCCGCTCCATCAGCGTCTCGACCGATGTGCCGCGCCCGATCTCGGCCTGCTCGGCGGCGCGCATCGCGGCGGCGGTGAGGATCGGACGCATCAGCGCCCTCTAGCGCAATCGCGTCGCCAGATGCCACCAGCCGCTCGGAACCGCGCCAGCGGCGGCGTCGCGCGCGGCCTCGCTAGCGAACAATCCGAAGCAGGTCGCGCCGCTGCCCGACATCCGCGCCACCTCGGCGCCCGGCCGGCCGCGCAGCCAGTCGAGCAGCTCGGCGATCTCCGGCACCAGCGTCAGCGCCGCTCGCTCGAGATCGTTGCCGCCATCGCGCCACTCGCCCAGCGGCCCGCCATCGCGCCCGTCCCAGCGCTCGAATACCGCGCCGGTCGACAGCGGCCGCCCCGGATTGACCAGCAGCACCGGCGTTCCGGCCAGGCTCGGGTCGTCCTCGGGCTCGAGCGCGTCCCCCGCCGACGTCCCGCGCGAGGTCCGGCTGACGAGGCACGCCGGGACATCGGCGCCAAGCTTCGGGGCAATCTGCCCGGCCAGCTCTACCGGCAGCCGCCACAGGCGCGTCAGCAGGCGCAGCGCCGCCGCGCCATCGGCCGATCCGCCGCCGACCCCCGCCGCCACCGGCAAATTCTTGACCAGATGCAGCCGAGCCCCGCCGCTGTTCCCGCCACTGCTCCCAGCGGCATCGCGCAGCGCCCGCGCGGCGCGCAGCACCAGGCTGTCGTCGCCGGCCGGCACGGCCTCGGCGAACGGCCCACTGACCGTCACGCTCAACGCATCCGCCACCGCGCCGCTCAGCGCATCGCCATCCTCGCAGAACGCGAACACGGTCTCGATGTCGTGATAGCCGTCGGCCCGCCGCCGCCGCACGTGGAGCGCAAGGTTGAGCTTGGCGAACGCGGCTTCTGTGAATTCGCTCAAGGCGCCGCGGTCGCCGCTGACAGCCCCGCATCCAGCTTGAGCCGCAGCCGGGTCGCGGTATCGTCCTCGGCGCTGACCAGCGCCGCACTCCACGCGAACCGCGCTTCGTAGCGCCGCCCGATGGCGTAGAGCGCATCGCCGAGATGCTCGTTGATCTCGGGCTGCTGCGGATCCGATGCGGCGGCGCGCTGCAACGTTTCGATCGCGTCGGCGAAGCGCCCGCGCTTGTACATCGCCCAGCCGAGCGAATCGGTGATCGAGGCGTCGTCCGGGGCGAGCGCGCTGGCCTTGCGGATCATCGCTTCCGCGGCGTCGAGATTCTCGCCCCGCTCGAGTTCGGCATAACCGAGGAAGTTGAGGATCAGCGGCTGGTCGGGGGCGAGCGTCAGCGCGGCCTGCAGCGCCTGCTTGGTCTCGGGCCAGCGATTGGCCGATTCGAGCGCGGTCGCGCGCAGCAAGTAGAGCGGCCATAAGTCGCTCTGCATGCCCTGCGCCTGGGCCAGAGCGATCGCCCTTCCATAGGCATCGGCCGCTTCATTGGGGCGCTTGCTGCCCGCCAGCACATCGCCGAGCCGGGCGAAGTCGCTCACTCCGGCGCCGGGCTGCGAACTGCTCGCCTGGGCCAGCGCGAGCGCCTCGTCATAGCGTTTCTCGTCGACCAGGATGCGCGCTGCGGTGTCGTGCGCCTGCGATGCCAGCGGGTCCGCCTCGGGCACGGCGCGGAGCAGGGCCAGCGCCTCGTTGGGCCGGTCCTGGCTTTCGAGCAGCAGCGCCAGCAGCACCGTCCCGGCGCCATTGCGCGGATCCGCGAAGCGGGCGACCTGGACCATGCTCACCGGCAGCGCGCGGTTGTTGAGCCGGTTGAGGTCGACCGCGAGCCCGAGCAGCAGCTCGGCATAGGCCTTGGCCGCGCTGTCGATCGCGAGGCCGCTGCGCTTGCCGGCCGCGATGCGTTGCCGCGCCGCCGCCGATTCCTGGCCCATGCCCTCGACCATCGTCAGCGCCCGGGCGCGGTCGCCGGCGCCGAGGAAGCCGTCGGCCAGTGCCAGCCGCAGCCGCGCCTCGCGCCCGCCGGCCCCGCCGATTGCCCGGCGGGCGAACGGCTCGGCCTCCGCGGTGCGGCGGAACTTGAGCAGGATGAACGCTCGATTCTCGTCGCGGAACGGGCTCAGCAGGCTGTTGGCCGGGCTCTCGTCGATGGTCGCCAGCGCCGCCGCCTGGTCGCGCCGGTCGGCCGCATTCCACGCTTTCAGCAACGGCGCGATGAAGGTCAGATTGGCTTCTTCATTGGCGCTCGGCAGGAACGCCAGCGCGCGATCGCTCCGGCCGTGGCGCAATTCATCGGCGATCAGCAGCAGCCGGGCATCGACCGACAGCTCGGCCGCCGGAAGCTTGCGGGCAAGGCGCAGCGCAAGGTCGAAATTGCCCGCTCCAAGCGCTTCGCCAAGCGCCTTGCGGTTGATCGTGATGTCGTTGCTGTTGGCCTCGGCCAGTTGCGCCAGCAGCTCGGCCGATCGGCGGTGCTGGCCGCTCATCGCCGCTGCCCGCGCCTCGACGTAGATCAGCCCGCCGTTTTGCGGGCTCAAGGCGTGCGCGGCGGCCGGCGCAACGGCCAGCAGCGACGCTGCCACGACTGATGCCGCAGTGGTCGAGCGGGCGATCCGCTTACATGTTGGGATAGTTGGGTCCTCCTCCGCCTTCGGGTGTCACCCAGTTGATGTTCTGGGTCGGGTCCTTGATGTCGCAGGTCTTGCAGTGAACGCAGTTCTGGGCGTTAATCTGCAGCCGCTTCGAGCCGGTTCCCGTGATGTCGGCCGCCGTTTCATCGCCGTTCGCCATACCATCCCCGGCGTCGACAAACTCGTAAACGCCCGCCGGGCAATATCGCTGCTCGGGACCATCATACACCGGCAGATTAATCGCGGTCGGTATCGCCGCGTCCTTGAGCGTCAGGTGAACCGGCTGGTTTTCTTCGTGGTTGGTGTTGGACACGAACACCGACGACAGGCGGTCGAAGGTCAGCACCCCGTCGGGCTTGGGATAGACGATCGGCCTGACGTGCTGCTTCGACTTGAGGCGCGAATGGTCGGCGTGGTGCTTGAGCGTCCACGGCAGCCGCAGGCCGAACTGGCCGAGCCACATCTCGACCCCGGCATAAAGCGAGCCGATCGTCCCGCCCCAGCGCGACACCGCCGGCTGGACATTGCGCACCATCCGCAATTCCTGGTCGATCCAGCTCGCCCGAAGCGCCGGCGGATAAGCCTCGAGCTTGTCGCCCCTGCGGTCGGCGGCGATCGCCTCGAACGCCGCTTCGGCGGCGAGCATCGCCGACTTCATCGCGGTGTGGGTGCCCTTGATCCGCGGCACGTTGACGAACCCGGCCGAGCAGCCGATCAGCGCGCCGCCCGGAAAGACCAGTTCGGGGATCGCCTGCCAGCCGCCCTCGTTGATCGCCCGCGCGCCGTAGGAGACGCGCTTGCCGCCCTCGATCTCGGCGCGGATCGCCGGGTGGGTCTTCCACCGCTGGAATTCCTCGAACGGCGACAGATAGGGGTTCTGATAATCGAGCGCGACGACGAAGCCCAACGCCACCTGGCCATTGTCCTGGTGATAGAGGAAGCCGCCGCCCCACGCGTCGTCGAGCGGCCAACCCTGGCTGTGGATCACTCGCCCGGGCTTATGCTTGTCCGGAGGAACGTCCCATAACTCCTTGACACCAAGCCCGAAAACCTGCGGACCGCTGTCCTTGCGCAGGTCGAACACCTCGGTCAGGCGCTTGGTCAGATGGCCGCGCGCGCCCTCGGCGAAGAAGGTGTAGCGGGCATGGAGCTCGATCCCCGGCTGGAAATCGGCGCGGCGGGTGCCGTCGCGGGCGATGCCCATGTCGCCGGTCGCAACCCCCTTCACCGCGCCGTCTTCGTGATAAAGGATTTCGTCGGCCGCGAAGCCGGGGAAGATCTCGACCCCGAGCGCCTCCGCCTGGCTCGCCAGCCAGCGGCAGAAATTGCCCAGGCTGAGCGTGTAATTGCCGTGGTTGTGCATGAACCGCGGCAGCAGCAGCGCCGGGATCGCATATTTGCCGCTTTTGGTCAGCAGCCAGTGGTGGTTGTCGGTCACCGGCACGGTCAGCGGCGAGCCCTTGTCCTGCCAGTCGGGGATGATCTCGTTGAGCGCTCTTGGGTCGAGCACTGCGCCGGACAGGATGTGGGCCCCGACCTCGCTGCCCTTCTCGAGCACGCAGACCGAGATTTCGCGTCCCTGTTCGCTCGCCAGCTGCTTGAGCCGGATCGCCGCGCTCAGCCCGGCCGGGCCGGCGCCGACCACGACCACATCATATTCCATCGATTCGCGCTGGGTCATCAAGCCTCTCGTTCCCGCAGCTTGGCGGGCGTTCATCGCGTCTCGTCGCACCGGCAACACGACTGGACTCGTCAGCCCTGCCAATTCCTTGACCGCGCCGTCAATGCCCGTGAGGAAGCGGCATGGGTGGGGACAGTGATCGGATCGGTTCGGCCGAAGCCGCCAGCACGCTTGGCTGGTGGATCGAGGCTGGAGTCGACGCCGCTGTCTCCGAAACCCCGCGCAACTGGCTGGCGTCGAAACCCGCCCCCGCCCCCGTTTCGGCGTCAGCCACCCACTCTTCTGCCGCCCGGCCAGCCAGTCCGGTGGCGCCAGCCAGTCCGGCGGCATTTGCCCCGGCCGCGATCCCGCTGCCCGACAGCGACACGCTCGATCTGTTTCGCGACTGGCTCGAACGCGCGCCGACCCTGCCGCTGGGCGGACCTGGTGCCAAGCGCGTGCTGCCGCATGGTGCCGAAGCGGCGCCGGTCATGCTGATCGCCGAAATGCCGACCGGCGAGGATTCGGCCGCCGGGCGCCCGATCGCCGGCGCCGCGTGGCAGCTGATGGAACGGATGCTGGCAGCGATCGGGATCGATTCCGGCGACGCCTACAGCGCGTCCTTGTCGTGCTTCCACTCACCCGGCGCACGGCTGTCGCCCGACGAGCTCGACGCCTGCGCCGCGATCGCCCGCCGCCATATCGCCGCGGCCAAGCCGCAACGGCTGCTCTTGCTCGGCGATGCGCCGGCGCGAGCCTTGCTCGGCAAGCCGCTCACCGCCGCCCGCGGCCACGTTCACAAGATCGAAGGGATTCGGGCCGTAACCACATTTCACCCGCGCTTTTTGATGAACCGTCCGTCGGACAAGGCTCTCGCATGGCGCGATCTGTTATTGCTGATGGAGGAAGACGCATGAGGGTCGGTCTGTTCGCCTTAGCAGCGCTTCTCAGCGGCCAGCCGGCCGTGGTCCTCGCCCAGGATGCGGCCGATCCGCTCGCTCCGATCGCCGATCCGGCCCCCGCGACTCAGCCCGCGCCGGAACCGCTGGTGCTCTATCCGCCGTCCTTCTCGACCGTCCGACCGTCCGCCCCGCCGGCCGGGAAGATGGTTCGGGCACCGGTCCAGGTGAGAAACAGCCAGGCGATCAACGGCGAGGCGACGGCCGACCAGGCGCTCGCGGTTCAGCCGATCATTGCCCCGGTCCAGCAGCCGGTGCGCATCCCGCGCGATTGGCGCGAAGTGTTCAATGCGATCCGCGCCGGCAATTGGGCCTCGGCCAGTGCCGGCATCGCGGTCCTTCCGCAAAGCGTCCTGACCCCGCTCGCCAAGGCCGAGCTGTACACCGCCAAGGGCTCGCCGGTGGTCGACCTGTCGCGGCTCCAGGCGCTGCTTGCCGAAGCGCCCGACCTGCCCCAGGCCGAGCAGATCGCGCGCATGGCCTACACCCGCGGTGCAACCTCCATCCCGCCGATCATGCCCAAACGCGCGCTGACCTGGCTCGGTTCGGCGCCGGCCCGCTATCGCGCCCGCGCCGTCCAGGGCGAAGTCGCCGCCGACCAATTGCGCGCCGCGCTCGATCCATTGGTCAAGGCCGATGCCCCGGCCGACGCCGAATTGCTCCTGCTCCAGGCCGCACCGAGCTTGTCGTTCGAAGCCCGCGCCGAAGCCGCCCAGCGTGTTGCCTGGGCTTATTATGTCGATGGCCGCGATGCCGATGCGCGGCGCGTCGCCGACACCTGGCGGGTCGGCGCACAGGGCGAATGGGCGACCCAGGCGGCGTGGGTCTCGGGCCTCGCGTCGTGGCGCCTCAACGATTTCGAAGCGGCCTCGAACGCGTTTCGCACCGTCGCCGGCTCCGCCCAGGAGCGCGAGCTGAGCGCGGCCGGTTACTATTGGGCGGCGCGTTCCGAGCAGGCCTGCCGCCGTCCGGCCTCGGTCGAACCGCTGTTGCGCGCCGCCGCCCGGTCCAATGAGAGCTTCTACGGCCTGCTGGCGCGCGAGACGCTCGGCATGGACACCCGCCTCGGGCCCGAATCGCACCGCTTCGACGCCTCGGTTGAGAATTTGCCCAACGTCCGCCGGGTCGAGCAGCTGATCGCCATCGGCGAACGCCCGCTGGCCGAGGAATTGCTGCGTTACCAGGCGCGTATCGGCCGTCCATCCGAACATCACGGGCTGATCGAACTGGCCAAGCGGCTCGACCTCGCTGCCGCCCAGTTCTGGCTTGCCCACAACGGCCAGCCGGGCGCCGCCGCTGACCCGCGCGACCGCTATCCGATGCCGCGCTGGGTGCCGCTGACCGGCTGGCGGGTCGATCCGGCGCTGGCCTTTGCCCATATCCTCCAGGAATCGACCTTCCGCACCGACGCCGTCAGCCCGGCCGGAGCGGTCGGCCTGATGCAGGTCCTGCCCGGCACCGCGCAGGACATGGCCGACGTGCGCAGCATGCCCTTCTCGCGCGCCTCGCTGACCGACCCGCGCTACAATCTCGAATTCGGCCAGAGCTTCATCGAGCAGATGCGGCGCTCGTCGTCGACCGGCGGCCAGCTGCCACGGATGATGGCCGCCTATAACGCCGGCCCGCTGCCGGTGGCGCGCTGGGCGTGGATCCCGGACAAGGGCGATCCGTTGCTGTGGATCGAGAGCATTCCCTATTGGGAAACGCGCTATTACGTCCCCGCCGTGTTCCGCAATATGTGGGTCTACCAGGGCCTCGCGCAGGCCGACATGCCGACCCTGAGCGCGCTTGCCCAGCACCGCGCCCCGGCCTTCCCGACCAACCACACCGTGCTCGTCCAGCAGGCTTCGGCGACCACCCCCGCGACGCGCTAAATTCGCTCAACAGGCGGC
>JBDSGH010000085.1:0-5743 GCA_039919095.1 Sphingomicrobium sp.
TGGAGGATGCCGTCGCTGCCGCGCTCGAGCCCGGTCTCGATCCGCGGCAGGCCGCCGGCGAGGTCGCGGAAGAAGCTGTTGTCGAGCCGCCGCACCCACGCCTTGGCGCTGCCGACCACACGCGATCCCTTGCCGTTGGGTCCGGGGACGATCTTGAGCTCGGTCAGCACGTCGACGATGCCGAGGCCGGGGATGGCGTAGCGCTTGAGCCCGCCCGAGATGAGGATTTCGAAGCGGCCGGTGACGATGTCGATCAGCAAGGCGATCTTGCCGTTCAACTTGTTGCTGGTCAGCCGTAGCCCCTCGCCGCGGACGAATTGCGGGGTGACCGTCAGGACGCCCTCGATCCGCACGTTGGCGAGGATCGCTCCGGCGACATCGCCGACTCCGGTCACGGCCCGCGCCGACAGCCGCAGCGGCACCCGCATCGGCCACGGCGACCCGCGGCCCCGCCCCTCGGCGCGGACGTCGATGAAGCCGGTATTGTCGAACCTCACCCCGGGTGAGGTCAGCCGGTAGGCATAATCGGCTGCTCCGAACGGGCCGTCGAGGGTCCACACCAGCCGCACGTTGCGGCCCGCCATGTTGGGGAACAGCGCCGGCGGGCGCAGCAGGTCGACGCCCAGGCTGACTTTGCGGAAGCGGTTGGCGGCGAGGTCGAGCGCGCCGCGCGTCACCGCCCGCAGGGACGGCGAGCTGACCGTCAGCTGGCCGTCGAGCACGCGGTCCTGCAACCGGCCGTCGCCGCGCACTTGCACCAGCGGCGCGGTCAGCCGCTGCAGCCGGCCCTTGAGGAATTGCGCCGAAGCGACTTGGCCGGCCAGCCGGTAGCGCCCGGCGTCGACCCCGAGCGCGAGCCGCGCCGCGGGCCGCCCCGACAGGTCGAGCGCGGCGCGCCCACGCCACCGGCTCCAGCGGCCGTCGCCGCTGACGATGAGGTCGATCGAGCGCTTGGTCCCGACCAGCGACGGCAGCAGGCCATTGGCCGGCGACTTGGCGCGCAGGTCGATGTCGAAGCGGTCGCGGTCGGGCTCGGCGTCGAGGTTCAATGCAATCCGGTCGCCGCCGTCGACCGCCACGCCAAGCTCGACCATCGCCCGCCCGGCGCGAACGTCGGCCTTGCCGCGCACCCGGCCACTGCGCGCCTGGCCGGTGATCGCCGGACCAAGCTCGAGCCGGTCGATCGCAAGCTCGCCGATATGGATGTCGAAGCCGGGCAGGATCGGCCCGGTGCGGCCGGTTGGCTTGAGCTTGGGCAGGCGCGTCAGCCGGACCTGGCGCGCCGACAGCCGGTCGATGTGGAGCGAATTGTAGAGCCACGCGCCCGGCGCCCAGTCGAGCTGGATTTCGGGCGAGGTCAGAAACACGCCGCGATTGTCCGACACCGCGACATTCTTGAGCCGCGACTTGCCGAACACCGATCCCTCGATCCGGCCGATGCGGATGTTGAGCCCCGACGCGGTTTCGATCCGCGCCAGCCGATCGACGATGAAGCGGTGGCCGGGCGCGGTGTCGAGCAGCACCAGCCCGCCGGCGAGCAGGATCAGCAGCGCCACGAACAGCACCAGCAATTCGTTGAGCAGTTTGCGCGGCCAGTCGCCGCGCAGCCGCCGCGGCGGCACGTGCGAGCGTCCTGCGGGAAGCGCCTCTTCGGCCACTAAAACGCCTGCCCGAGCGAAACGGTGACCGCCACCCGGCCGTCGCCGGCGCGCGGGTTGAGCGGCGTTCCGACGTCGATCCGGATCGGGCCGAAGCTCGAATAATAGCGCACGCCGATGCCCGCCCCCAGCTGCCAGCCGCCAGTGCCGGGCACGGACTTGTTGGTCAGGCTGCCGCCGTCGAGGAACGGCACCACGCCGAAATTGCCGCCAAACGCCTTGAGCCGGATGCGCGCCTCGAGCCCGAACTCGGCAAGCCTGCTGCCGCCGACCGGGTCGCCGTCGAGGTCGTGCGGTCCGAGCTGCTGGTAGCCGTAACCGCGGACCGAGCCGCCGCCGCCGGCGTAGAGCCGGCGCGAGGGCGCGATCGACATCGCATCGGCGCCGACGATCGTCGCCAGGCGAATTCGCCCGGCCGCCACCACGCTCGACGAGACCGGGTGATAGGCGCTCGCGTCGAGCTGGGTGCGGGCGTAGGCGAAGCTGCCGCCGTGGGCCGAGATCTCGGGGCTGATCCGCCCGCTGAGGCGAAAGCCGCGGGTCGGATCGAGCAAATCGTTGCTGCCGTCATAGCCCAGCGTCGCCGGGAACGCCGCCAGCAGGAAGGTCTTGGTGTCCTTGACCCCGAGCGCATCGAACACGCCGCGCTCGTCGGTCGCAATCAGGTCCGCGCCGAGGCTGTAGGTCCATTTCTTGTGCCAGATGATATTGCTCTGGCGCTCGATGTTGCCACCGACCTGGATGGTCCTGGCTTCGTAAGCATCGCGGTTGGTGTTGCTGGCCAGCGCCTGGAGGTTGAGGATCTGGTCGCGGCGCATGAAATTGTTGCGCCTGAACTGGACCGCGGCGAGCTGTTCCTGGGTGCCGGCCACGCCGCGCACGGTCAGCGCGCCTTCGGGGTTGAAGAAGTTGCGGTCCTGCCAGCTGGCCTCGGCCCGGACGCCCTCGCCGGTGCCATAGCCCAGTTCGCCGGCGATGGTGTGGGTCGGCGCCGGCTGGAGATTGACCGCGAGATCGACGGTTCGGCCGTCGGCGGTCGGGACAACCTTGACCTCAGCCGATGCGACCAGGCCGGTGGCGATCAACGCCCGGCGCAAATCGTCGACCTTCGACTGGCGGAAGGTGTCGCCGGCGTGGAAGCGGGCAATGTGCCCGACGTGGCGCGAACTGAACGGCGGCTGGCCGCTCATCCGGATCGCCCCGAACTTCGCCAGCGGGCCGGTCTCGACCGGCAGCACGAGCTCGGCGCGATGGGTCCCGTGATCGATCGTGATCTGCTGCTCGCCGACCTCGGCCAGCGCGAAACCCTGTTCGCCGAGCGCAACTTTCAGCGCCACTCCGCCAGCCAGCACGTCCGCGGCGATGACCGGGTCGCCGGCCTTTACGCCAAACGACTGGCGCAGCTTGGCGGCCTCCGCCCCGGCCGCGTCGAGCCCCGGCAACTCGACCGACTGAAACTGGTATTGCTCGCCCGGCTGCGCCGCGAGCACGACCAGCAGCGCACCGCCGGTCCGCTCGATGTTGGGCTCGACCTCGGCATCATAATAGCCCTGGCTGCGCAGCAGTTCGGCGAGCAAGTCGGCATCGGCGCGCGACCGCCGGTCGATCTGCGCTGCGTTGGCGGCGCTCTTGCGGCCTTTGCGCAGCACCGACTGGCGATCGAAGGTGGCGATCAGGTCGGCCCCCGAACCGATATTCTCGAGGCCCTGGATGGCGACGCTGTAGCGCAGCTCAGCGGAATCGTTGGCGGAGATTTCCTCGGCCGCGGCCGCCGCCGGCTCGTCGGCCTCCGGCTCGAGATCGGCCTGGTCAGTCGCCGAAGACTGGTCGGATTGGGGCAACTGGCCCGGCGCTGGCGCCTCGAGCGGAGCTGCTGGCGGTGGCGGCAGCGGGCTCGAGCCGGGATCGGGCCAATCGACCCCAAGATCGGGCATCGGGGCGAGCGGTGCCGAGGGATCGAGCTCGGACGGGTCGCCGGGCGGTGCCGGCTGGGCCAGGCCCGGACCAGCGAGGATCAGTGCGCAGGCGGCCGTGCCGAGCAGACGCGCGGCTCCCCCCGGGAAACCGGCACGCCGTTCGCCCGCGAGCGATCGGAACCTGCTCCCTCCCCGCCACTTCATCGGGCCAGCCTAGCTAGCAGTCCTGAACCGCGCCAGTATGATCGGCCGATGGGTCAACATGATCGGCCCATGCAGCGGCCGATCCGCCGCGTTTAATGGACGGTGCCGCTAACCTCGTCGCTGGCCAGCGTGGCGATCACCCGCTCGATCTGGCGCCAGTGGCAGAAGCGCACGACGTTGCCGGAATCGCGGCTGACGCCGGCCCGGGTTGCCGCCTCGGAGCCGGCATTGTCGCCGAATTGCTCAAGCAGTTCGGCGGCGTCGGAAAGCGCCAGACGCCCATTGATGAAGGATGAATCCATGGTCAGGACAATAGCATAGGGCCGTTACGCGACTGTCGACAAAGGTCGTCAACGCGCTCTTCACCATATCGCGCAACCCGCCCAAAGCGCGGGCCGGCGACCAACGAAATTAAGTGGAGCGCCGCGCTGCGCTCTGCCATGACGCGGCATGATCACTCGCAACGCCCAGGCCGGCGGAATCTTTGTCGCGCTCGGCATCATGGTCGGCGCCGGCTTCGGGATCGCCGCTCAAAACCCGATGAAGGGGATTTTGATCGGCACTGCGCTCGGCACTGGCGTAGCCGTGCTGCTGTGGCTACTCGACCGCCGCCGGCGCTAGCGGTTCAATCGATCTTGCGCCCGGCCCACACCACCCGGCCGATGCACACGATCTCGCCCATGTCGCAATCGGGCCAGTCGGGGTAGGCCGGATTGTCGGACTGGACCGTGACACGCCGGCCCATCGGATGCGGCGCGATCCGCTTGACCACCAAGGCATCGTCCATCCGCAGCACGTAGATCCCGTCGCGCAGCCGCTCGGCGCAGTCGCCCGGATCGACCAATATGTCGTCGCCGGCATTGAGCGTCGGCGCCATCGAATCACCTTCGACGCGGATGATCGAAAGCTTGCTCGGGGCGGTCGCGGTGAGACCCTTGAGCCAGCGCCCGTCGAACCCGAAATAGGGCTTGCCGCCCTCCCCCACGACCAGCGCACCGGGCCCGGCCGAGGCGCGCACCGCGATCCGCTTGACCGGCTCCAGCCCGCCCGCCGCGCCTTCCTCCTCGGGCCCGCCGAGCAGCGTTTCGGAAATTGCGAAATAGCGCGCCAGCTTGCGCCGCTCGGTTTCCTTGAGCCGCTTGGGCACGCCGCGCCGTACGAACTGCTGGATGTAGGCCGGATTGCGCCCGAGCATGCGCGACAGCCCGGCGAAGTCGTCGCCGCGCTCGGCACAAAGCCGTTCAATTATGAGACGCGGTTCCGCGAACATCTCTTAACCTCGATTATCTTTTCCTTAAATCTAGGCAAGCATCTCGACAAGTAGGAATTGCGTTGGAAAACAATAATTAGCCGAGTCGCTCTCAGTGTGAGGTGCAGAGTGAACTTGCTGCGTGAAATCGAGAAGTTTCTAAGCCGGAGCCACACCACCGCGGCCCGGTTTGGACGAGAAGCCCTTGGCGATCCCCGCTTTGTTTTCGACTTGCGACGAGGCCGCGAGCCGCGTCCCCGAACGATCCAGCGAGTCCGCGATTTTCTCGCCGCAGGGCAATGTTGAACCTCGCTCTGTCGCGCGCCGCGGCCGGGTTGCTGCGCGCCCTGCTCCAGCGCAGCGGAGACCAGCGCGATAGGATTCTGCTCAGCGAAATCCGCTCCGTGGCCTGGCAGTCCCTAACCTTCGTCGGCGAGCGACATGTGCTTCGGCTGCGCGTTCGCGGACCCGGCGCCGAGCGACTGGTCGGCCGCATGATCGACGGCCTCGAAGATGCGGAATTCGCGGTCCCGGGTCAGATCGTCGCCGACATCGCTCTTGCCGGCGCGCCGTCGCGCGACGACGACGACTCTTTCATGCTGGAGATCGAGGCCCTGACGGTGGCCGAGTAAAATTGGTCAGCGCAGCGAGCGACGCAGATTGGCGAGTGCGTCGCTGAGCGCCTGGCCGGCATCCTCGCCGGTGGACTGGTAGCC
>JBDSGH010000086.1:0-3782 GCA_039919095.1 Sphingomicrobium sp.
TGACGATGTTCGAGAGCGGCGCGATCGTCCAGCACATCGGCGAGAAGAGCGAGAAACTGCTGCCGCGCGACTCGGTGGCGCGGATCCGGGCGATCCAGTGGACCTATGCCGCATTGAACAGCGTCGAGCCGGCGATCCAGAATCTGACCTCGATCGACCTGTTTTACAAGGACGAGGAATGGGCCAAATTGCGCCGCCCCGGCGCCGAAGATTTCGCCCGGCTCAAGTTCAAGCGGGTCGCCGATTGGCTCGGCGAAAAGGACTGGCTGGAAGACCATTTCACCATCGGCGACCTGATGATGGCATCCGTCCTGCGGATCCCCCGGCATACCGATTTGGTGGCTGAACAGGCCAATCTAAAAGCGTATGTTGCTCGCGCGGAGCAGCGCCCGGCGTTCCAGCGCGCGCTCGCCGACCAGCTCGCCGTGTTCAAGCAACACCAACCCGAAGGAGCAACAGCATGACCTATTTCGAGGGGTTCATCGTCCCCGTGCCGAAAGCCAATAAGGACGCCTATCGCAAGCACGCCAATGAGTTCGCGCCGTTGATCCAGGACATCGGCGTGGCACGGATGGTCGAAACCTGGGGCGATGATGTCACCGACGGCAAGGTCACCGACTTCAGGAAAGCGGTCAATGCAACCACCGATGAGGACGTCGTCTTCTCCTGGTTCGAATATCCCGACCGGGCCGCGCGCGACGCCGCCAACGCGAAGATGATGAGCGACCCGCGGATGGAGGCGATGGGCGCCAACATGCCGTTCGACGGCAAGCGCATGATCATGGGCGGCTTCGACGCGATCGTCGAGGAAGGCGCGCCCGGCGGCGGCTATACCGACGGGTTTGTCGTCCCGGTGCCGGAGGGCAAGCGCGACGCTTATCGCGCGCTCGCGACCAAGATGGCCGGGGTGTTTCGCCAGCACGGCGCCGGCCGAGTGATCGAATCGATCGCCGACGACGTCGGTCACGGCAAGGTCACCGATTTCTATCGGGCGGTGAAGGCCGAGGACGGCGAGACCGTGGTGTTCTCGTTCATCGAATGGCCCGACAAAGCGACGCGCGATGGCGCCTGGAAGGCGATCATGGCCGACGACAGCATGAAACCCGACGGCGACATGCCATTTTCAGGCCAGCGCATGTTCTGGGGCGGCTTCGAGCCGATCCTCGACACCGCCAAGGCCGCGCTCGCCACCGCCTGACCGGCCAGTCCACACGCGCCGACGAAAGGATTCAAATATGTCCGACACGACTTATGCGCCGCCCCAGGCGGGTGCCGATCAGGATGGCCGCACCGCCGCCCATGGCGCCTTTATCTGGTACGAATTGATCACTCCCGACCCGGTCGCGGCCAAGACCTTCTACGACGCCGTCGTCGGCTGGACGATCGAACCGCAACCGAGCGGGGAAATGGATTACCGGATGATCGGCCGCGCCGACGGCGGCAATGCCGGCGGAGTGATGCGCCTGACCGACGACATGCAGTCGCACGGCGCGCGGCCGACCTGGCTCGGCTATATCGCAACCGATGATGTCGACCAGACGGTGGCGTCGATCGAGCAATCCGGCGGCAAGGCGCTGTTGCCGGCGTTCGACATCCCCGACATCGGCCGTATCGCGATGGTCGCCGATCCACAGGGCGCGCCGTTTTACGCGATGAAACCGACCCCGCCGGCCGGGAATGAAAACGCGCAAAGCGACGTCTTCTCCTCCGACCAGCCGGGCCGCGTGGCGTGGAACGAGCTCGCCACCACCGACCTTGCGGCGGCCAAGCAATTCTACCCGGAGAAGTTCGGCTGGACGCTGGGCGACGTGATGCCGATGGGCGACATGGGCGACTATCAGTTCGTCAATCGCAGCGACGTGATGATTGGCGCAATGATGACCGCGGCCGCGGGCAATCATCCGCGCTGGCGCTTTTACTTCCGGGTCGCCGACGTCGACGCCGCCAAGCAGGCGGTTGAGGCTGGCGGCGGGACCGTGCTCCATGGACCGCAGGAAGTCCCGGGTGGCGATCGCGTGTTGATCAGCACCGATCCCCAGGGTGCCGAATTCGGCGTTGTCGGCAAATAGTCGGCAGCGATGCTGAAGACTGCCGCAATCCTCGCCGCGAGGCTGATCTTCGCGGGCGTGTTCCTGATGGCCGCGACGTTCAAGTTCGTGTTCGTCGGGATGGACGCCACGGCGGCCCAAATCGCCGCGCAAGGCTTCCCTTTCCCGCTTTTCCTGGCGTGGGTTGCAGCTTTCTTTGAGGTCGCGCTGGCGATCGGCTTCCTGACCGGGCTGCTGTTCACTCAAACGGCGATCGTCGCCGCGGTTTACGTGCTGTTCCTCGGTGCTTCGTTCCATGGGCCCGACAAGTGGAGCAACAACCCGATGGAGTTCGGGTTCTTCGTAGACCACTTCACCTTCATTGCCGGACTGCTGTTCGCAGCGGTCCACGGACCGGGCCGGACAATGGTGTTGCAGCCAGCCGCTCGATCACACGGAAAAGGAGAGTAAAATGACCAACAAACTCACCACATGTCTGTGGTTCGACAACGGCGAAGCCCGCAAGGCAGCCGAATTCTACGCCTCGGTGTTCCCCGACACCAAGGTCGGCAGCCCCCACGCCGCGGCGTCGGATTTTCCCGGCGGGCACAAGGGCGACGAGCTGACGGTCGATTTCACTCTGCTTGGCCAGTCGTTCGTGGGACTCAACGGCGGGCCCAATTTCAAGGCCAATGAAGCGGTCAGCTTCATGGTCCTGACCAACGACCAGGCCGAGACCGATCGCTATTGGGACGCAATTACCAAGACCGGCGGCGAGGAAAGCATGTGCGGCTGGTGCAAGGATAAATGGGGCTTTTCGTGGCAGATTACGCCGCGCGTGCTGCTTGATGCGACCACGAATGCTGACCCGGCGGTGGCTAAGCGGGCGTTCGAGGCGATGATGACGATGAAGAAGATCGACGTCGCCAAGATCGAGGCTGCGGTCGCCGGCGAGACTGCCGATGCGTAAACTGACCGGCGCGGTGTTTCAGTCCCTCGATGGCGTGATGCAGGCGCCCGGGGGGCCGGATGAGGACCCGACCAGCGGGTTTCGCTTTGGCGGGTGGTCGTTCAACTTCTGGGACGAAAGCCTGGAGAAGCCGTTCGGCAAGGTCATCAACGCGGATTACGACCTGCTGCTGGGCAAGCGGACTTATGACATCTTCTCCGCTTACTGGCCGCATAACCGGGAAGACCCGATCGGTGCGAAGTTCCAGCGCATCAACAAGTATGTGCTGACCCATTCGGACGAACCGCTCAGCTGGGACAATAGCCACAAGCTGTCCGGCGAGGCCGCCGAGGCGGTCGGCGAGCTCAAGCGCAGCGACGGTCGTGATCTGCTCATCCAGGGCAGCAGCACGCTTTATCCGCCGCTGCTTGCAGCAGGGCTGATAGACCGGCTGGTGATCATGATTTTTCCGGTCGTGCTGGGCGACGGCAAGCGGATTTTCGATGGATCGCAAGCGCACGGGGCGCTCAAGCTGGCGGAGCATGCCATTTCCGACAAGGGTGTCGCCTTCTTGTCGTACCAGCCGGCGGGCGAAGTGCCGACCGGCACGTTCGCAACCAAGCCACCGAGCGAGGACGAGCTTGAGCTGCGCCAGAAAATCGGGGCGGGCGACTGGTGACCCCGACCATAACGGCGTTCGAATGCTCCCCGGATCGCGGCCGCGGCCTGGCCCGCGACATGGCGGTGCGCTGGGCATTGGAGGAGGTCGGGCAGCCTTATGACGTGCGGCTGGTCTCGTTCCGCGA
>JBDSGH010000087.1:0-3932 GCA_039919095.1 Sphingomicrobium sp.
GTCCAACGTCGGGCGGATGGCCGCCGCCGGGGTCAAGGTGTCGATCGGGATGATCGACGACAATGATACCCGCTACTTGTTCGAACAGCGCCAATATGCCGGCAATCTGGTCGCGCTGCGCAACGTCTCGGGGGCAACCGGGGTGAGCTGGGGCGAGGCCCTGGCGATGATCACCTCGCGCGCCGCCGACGCGGTCGGCATGGGGCGCGAGATCGGCAGCCTGCTGCCCGGCCGCCGCGGCGACGTGGTGATCTGGTCGGGCGATCCGCTCGAAGGCGCCAGCGCGGCCGAAATGGTCTATATCGACGGCGTTCGCCAACCGCTCGACAATCACCAGACCAAGCTCCGCGACCGCTACCGCGACCTTGCCCGACGCAATCTGCCCGAGGCCTATCGCCATTGACCGGCCACGGCTGCCTGGCACTGACCTGCGCCGCGTTTGTCGGATCGCATTTCGCGCTGTCCCACCCGTTGCGCGCACCGCTCGCCGCGCGGCTCGGCGAGCGCGCTTTCCAGGGCCTCTATTCGCTGGTCGCCTTGGTCACCTTCGGGGTGATGATCTGGAGCTACCACGCGCTCGGCCGCGAGCCTTTACTGTGGTCGATCGGCGAGCCCGGCTGGACCGTTGCGGCGATCCTGATGTGGCTCGCCAGCATCCTCCTCGCCGGCAGTTTCGTCGGCAATCCGGCGCTGCCCGGCGCGCGCCGGGTCGCATCGCCGTCCGGCGTGCTGGCGATCACCCGCCACCCGATGATGTGGAGCTTCGCGATCTGGGCGGTGGTCCACCTCGCTTTGGTCGCGACCACCAAGGCAATGCTGTTCGATGGCACGATCCTGCTGCTCGCGCTCGGCGGATCGGTCGGCCAGGACCGCAAGAAGAGCAAGCTGATGGGCGAGCGCTGGCACGAATGGAGCGCGCAGACAGCGTTCGTGCCGTTCGGGCGCGGCCTCAGATCGCCCGGCGCGATCGCTATCGTCGCCGGCACCGCGCTGTTCCTGCTCGCCACCTGGCTCCATCCGCTGCCGGTCGGCCCGTGGCGCTGGATCGGCTGATCCTCGCGTCCCGCACATGCGCACGCTAAGGCGCGGTCATGACTCGTAAATTCTTCGGCACCGACGGCATTCGCGGGCTGACCAACAGCGAGCCGATGACGGCCGAAACCGCGCTTCGCGTCGGCCAGGCGGCGGGCGCCCATTTTCTCCGCGGCGACCACCGCCACCGGGTGGTGATCGGCAAGGACACGCGCCTGTCCGGCTACATGATGGAATCGGCGCTGGTCGCCGGCTTCGCCAGCGTCGGCATGGATGTCGTCCTATTGGGGCCGATGCCGACCCCGGCGGTGGCGATGCTGACGCGCTCGATGCGAGCCGATCTCGGGGTCATGATCTCGGCCTCACACAACCCGTTTTTCGACAATGGTATCAAGCTGTTCGGTCCCGATGGCTTTAAGCTCAGCGACGAGTCCGAGCGGGCCATCGAGCGGCGGCTCGACAAGGAGCCCAAGCGCGCCAAGGCCGAGCTGATCGGCCGCGCCAAGCGGATCGACGATGCCCGCGGCCGCTACATCCACTTCGCCAAGTCGACCTTCCCCGAACATCTGCGGCTCGACGGGCTCAAGATCGTGGTCGATTGCGCCAATGGCGCGGCCTACCACGTCGCCCCCGAAGCCCTGTGGGAGTTGGGCGCCGACGTGGTCGCGATGGGGGTCACGCCTAACGGCACCAACATCAACGACGGCTGCGGCTCGACCCATCCGGCGGCAATGCAGGCGCGGGTGGTCGAGGAGAAAGCGGACATCGGCCTCGCGCTCGACGGCGATGCCGACCGGCTGCTGGTCGCAGACCAGAACGGGCGGCTGGTCGACGGCGACCAGCTGATGTCGCTGATCGGGCTCCAGCGCAAACGCAGCGGGCTGCTCAAAGGCGGCTCGGTGGTCGCCACGGTGATGTCCAACCTCGGGCTCGAACGCCGCCTGGCCAGGGACAAGATCGGCCTGATCCGCTCCCAGGTCGGCGACCGCTACGTGCTTGAGGCGATGCGCGAGAATGGCTGCAACGTCGGCGGCGAGCAGTCCGGCCATATCATCCTGACCGACCATTCGACTACCGGTGACGGCCTCGTCGCCGGCTTGCAGGTGCTCGCCGTGCTGGTCGAGAACGGCAAGCCGGCGAGTGAGATTCTCAACCAGTTCGAACCGGTCCCGCAATTGCTTAAGAACGTCCGCTTCGACGGCGGTGCGCCGCTCGACACCAATTCAGTCAAGGCGCGCATTGCCGCCGCCGAGCAGGAACTCGCCGGTCACGGCCGGCTGGTGATCCGCAAATCGGGCACCGAACCGCTGATCCGGGTCATGGCCGAGGGCGACGACCCGGACATGGTCGAACGATTGGTCGACGACATCTGCGCAGCGGTTGCATCTGCTTAACTGTCCTGGGGTAAGCTACATTCGCCCTGAGCTGGTCGAAGGGTTGTCCGGGTTGGGACGAACAGATGGAAGGGCAGGGCTTCGACCAGCTCTGCCCGAACGGAATTAGGAATGCCTGCAGCCATCCCACGAATCCTGATCATTGCCGGGTCCGATTCGGGGGGCGGAGCGGGCATCCAGGCCGACATCAAGACGGTCACCATCCTCGGCGGCCACGCGATGACCGCTGTCACCGCTGTCACCGCCCAGAACACGCTCGGCGTGACCGCGGTTCATCCGGTCCCGGCCGAGGTAATCCTCGCCCAGATCGATGCGGTGGTCAGCGACATCGGGGTCGACGCGGTCAAGATCGGGATGATCGGCAGCGCGTTCGCGGCCGACCAGATGGCCCAGCGGCTCGAGCAGCTCAAGCAAGACCAGCCCGACCTGCCGATCGTGTTCGATCCGGTGATGGTCGCCACCAGCGGCGCCCCGTTGGCCGACGATGCGACCATTTCTGCGTTCGGCAAGCTTTTGCAGATCGCAACTCTTGCGACCCCCAATTTACCCGAGCTCAAGCGCCTGACGGGGGAGGAAGACCCGGTTACGGCGGCGCTCAGCCTGGTTTCGAGACATGGCTGCGCAGTGCTCATCAAGGGCGGCCATGAAGAGGGCGACGCGCTCGCCGATGCACTGATCGAAACCGACAATATGACCAGCTGGCAGGGGCAGCGGATCGACACCACCAGCACCCACGGCACCGGCTGCACCTTGGCCAGTGCGATCGCTCTGTTCCTGGCCGAGCGCAATTCGCTGACCGACGCGGTCGGCCGCGCGCGCGAATTCGTCCGCGTGGCCTTGTGGGAAGCGCCCGGGCTCGGCGGCGGCGCCGGGCCGATCGGCCAGGGCCGGGTGCGGCTGGACGTCGGCGCCGGCCCGCGGCTCAACCAAATCACCTTGACCGGCAGCGACTATGAGCGCTCGGTGACCTTCTACACGGCGCTCGGCCTCAAGCAGATCGTCGCCAACCCGCCCGATTATGCGCGGTTCGAAACCGCCGGTGGAGCGACCCTGTCGATCCAGATCGATGCCGAGGAGACAGTTGCCGCGACCACCGCAATCTATCTCGAGTGCGACGACCTCGACCAGCGGGTCGAGCGCGTGGCGCGCGCCGGGATCCCGTTCGAGCACGGGCCGCGCAACCAGCCGTGGATGTGGCGCGAAGCGCGGCTGCGCGATCCCGACGGCAATATCGTGTTCCTCTACAAAGCCGGCGAAGCGCGCCGCTTCCCACCGTGGCGGATCGCGGAGGAATAGCCGTCACCCCAGCGTAAGCTGCGGTCTCAGCGAGAATATTGTGGATTGTTCGCGACGAGATGTCAGCTTGCGCTGGCATGACACGATCCGATTGGGTTAGCCTCACGACGTGAAACGCCCCTGCTTCAAGCTCGAGATCGGCTATCCGCAACCGCTCGCCGGGGTCGACGAGGCCGGCTGCGCGCCGCTCGCCGGGCCGGTCGTGGCCGC
>JBDSGH010000088.1:0-13232 GCA_039919095.1 Sphingomicrobium sp.
CTCTTTCATGCTGGAGATCGAGGCCCTGACGGTGGCCGAGTAAAATTGGTCAGCGCAGCGAGCGACGCAGATTGGCGAGTGCGTCGCTGAGCGCCTGGCCGGCATCCTCGCCGGTGGACTGGTAGCCGCCGGGCCGGTCGAAGCGGAGCACGTTAGGACCGCCTTCATGCGCTTGTGGCACGGGGCGTGCGGTGGACAGCCGCGCAATCTCGCTGCGGATCGCCTCGGCGTGTCCGCCAGGCGCCGCTTGAAAGGCCGCGATCGCCGGATGACGCTCGCCGGCGTCGACTTTCCTCAGGCCGGCCAGGGCCAGGATAAACACGATCGGCGCCGCGGAATCGGCGAGTTCGGGATCGGCCGCGCCGGCGTGAACCGCAAAGCCGATCGCCGCCGCAAGCAGTGCTGCTGCCGCGATATCGATCGCCCATTCCACCCGGCTGCCTGTCGTTTCCCAGCGCATCCACACCGATTAGCAGCAATAGGTTGCCAGCTGGTTAGGGCCGAACCTGCTCAGCCGGCACGCGCCTCGATCGCCGCGATCAGGGCATCGGTGAACGCCTCGACGTCGTCCGGCCCGCGGCTGGTGATCAGATTGTCGTCGGTGACCGCCGCCTGGTCGACCACAATCGCGCCGGCGTTGGCGAGGTCGGTACGGATCGACTTCCAGCCGGTAACCTTTCGCCCGCGCAGCACATCGGCTTCAACCAGCAGCCACGGTCCGTGACAGATCGCGGCGACCGGCTTGCCCGCGTCGGCAAAGGCGCGGATCAGCGCGATCGCGACGGCATTGGTGCGCAGCGCATCGGGATTGCGCAGCCCGCCCGGCAGCAGCAGCGCGTCATACCCGCTCGCTTGCGCCCGATCGATCGTCAGGTCGGGGCGGATGACCAGGCCCGGATCGTCCATCACCGTCGCCTGGATCGGGGCCATGGTCGGCGCCGCGAGAACCACCTTGGCCCCGCGCCCGAGCAGGATCGCGCGTGGTCCAAACAGCTCCGATTCCTCGAAGCCATCGGTCGCCACCACCAGCACTGTCTTGCCCGCCATCGTCATTGCATCTGCGCCCATATCGGAACTTCGCACCCGTGCGGCTCATTACCGCCGCATGTTACGTCACTCGAGCGATAGCGAACCCGGCATCACCCGCAAGCGGATCAAGTCCGCCTGGGGCTATTTCGACCCCGACGGCGAGCGCATCACCAACCGCGAAGAGATCGACCGGCTCAACGCCATCGCTCTGCCCCCGGCTTATACCGACGCGTGGTTCTGCACCGACCCGTGCGGCCATATGCAGGCGACCGGGATCGATGCCCGCGGGCGCAAGCAATATCGTTATCACACCGCCTTCCGCGAGCGCCGCGACGCCGCGAAATATGACGGGCTGCTCGAGTTCGGCAAGGCGCTGCCCAAGCTCCGGCGGCGGGTCGAGCAGGATCTCAAGCGGCGCGCGCTCGGCCGCGAGACCGTGCTTGCGGCGATCGTCCGGCTGCTCGACACCCAGCACATCCGCATCGGAAACGAGCAATATGCCAAGGACAATAAGAGTTTCGGCGCGACCACCCTGCGCAACCGCCACGTCCGCCGCAAGAACGGCCGGATGATGATGCGCTTCGTCGGCAAGCACGGCATCGTCCACGAGGTGAAGATCGGCGACAGCAATTTGAAGCGGATCGTCAAGCGCTGCCAGGATCTGCCGGGCCAGATGCTGTTCCAATATATCGACGACGACGGCGAGGCGCGACCGATCACCTCGGGCGACGTCAACGACTATATCAAGCAGGGCAGCCGCGGCGACTTCACCGCCAAGCACTTCCGCACCTGGGGGGCGAGCGTGATCGCCTACGACCAGTTGCTCAAGAAGGCCGACGACGCGCGGATTTCGGTCAAGACGGTGGTCGAACCGGTCGCCGAAGCACTCGGCAACACGGTCGCGATGAGCCGCAAGTCCTACGTCCACCCGGCGCTGCTCGAGGCGGTCAAGGACGCCCCGCGCGATCCGCTGGCCGGGGCCGAGCGGCCGCGCGCCAAGGCCCGGCTGTCGTCGACCGAGGTCGGCCTGCTCGACTTCCTCGCCCGCGGCGGCAAGCGCGCCCGGCGGCGCAAGGCCAAGGCGGCCGAGGACGCCGCAGCGGCACCAGTCAAAGCCGCGGCTTGATCGAAGCGCCTTGATCGGCCGCCCAGCCGCCGCCATGACGGCGGCCATGCGCGATACACATTTGCAGCGTTGGAATGGGCTTGCGGCGTGGTTCCAGGCCAATAACGAGTCCCTGTTGATCGGCAGCCTGGTCGCCGCCGCGCTCGTCGCCGCGATGCTTGTGCTGCGCCACATCGGCGAGCGTATCACCGCCTCCAATCCCGATTACAGCAGCTGGAAGTCGGTCATTGGCCGGGTGCTGGCCAAGACCAGCCTGGCGTTCATGATCGTCGCCGCGCTCGAGATCGTCACGACTTATGCCGAGCTGCCACCGCGAACCGCGCGGATTGCCGACATCTTGTTCATCATCGGCTTTGCGCTGCAGGGCGCGGTGTGGGCGCGCGAGCTGATCCTCGGCGTGATCGGCCATCGCGCCGGCGACCAGCAGGGCGAGACCGCATTGAGCAGCGCGATGGCGGTCATTCGCGTGCTGGTCAGCATCGCTTTGTTCGCGATCGCGGTGATCGTCATCCTCGATAATCTTGGGGTCAACGTCACCGCCTTGGTCGCCGGCCTCGGCATCGGCGGCATCGCCATCGGCCTCGCCGCGCAGGGCATCTTTTCCGACCTGTTCGCGGCACTCTCGATCCTGTTCGACAAGCCGTTCCGCCGCGGCGACACGATCCGCTACGACAATAGCGTCGGCACGGTCGAGCGGATCGGGCTCAAGACCACGCGCATGCGTTCGGTCACCGGCGAGCAGATGATTATGGCCAACACCAAGCTGCTCGAACGCGAAATCCACAATCTCGCCGACGGCCGCAGCCGCCGCTCGACCCTGACTTTCGCGTTGACTTACCAGACCCCGGTGGCCAAGCTCGAAGCCGTGCCCGAGCTCGCCCGGGCGGCAGTTGAGGCGTGCAAGGGCTGCAAGTTCGTGCGCTGCGCAATGACCGCTTTCGGCCCGTCGAGCCTCGACCATGAAATCCTGTTCGACGTCAAAAGCCTCGACCAGGACGTTATCGCCGCCAATCGCTCGGCGGTGATGCTGAGCATCATCAAGAACTTCGCCGAAGCCGGCGTGGAATTCGCCTATCCGACCCAGACCACCTTCACCGCCGCGCCCGACGGGACACTCGTCATGCCCTACGCGCCGCCCGCGGCCCCGGCCAAGGGCTGATGCCGATCGCGGAACTCGACGACATCCGCGCCCGGATCGGCAGCGAGGTCGGCGTATCCTCGTGGCTGGTGATCGACCAGGCGCGGATCGATGCGTTCGCCGACGCGACCGAGGACCGCCAGTTCATCCACGTCGATCCGGCGGCCGCGGCGCAAACCCCGTTCGGCGGCACCGTTGCGCACGGCTTCCTGTCGCTGTCGATGCTGTCGCGCATGGCGGCCGAGGCGATGCTGGTCCCGTCGACCCTCCAGATGGCGGTCAACTACGGCCTCGACCGGGTCCGCTTCATCACCCCGGTCCGCTCCGGCCAGCGCATCCGAGGCCGCTTCGTGCTCGACGCGGTCGACGACAAGGCGCCCGGCCAACTGCTGCTGCGCCACACCGTCACGGTCGAAATCGAGGGCGTGGACAAGCCCGCGTTGACCGCGCAATGGCTCGGCCTGCTATTCGTCTGAGGAGAAACGCATGTCCACCCGCGACGCCGTGATCGTGTCGACCGCCCGCACTCCGATCGGCCGCGCCTACAAGGGTGCGTTCAACGCTACGCCGGGACCGACGCTGGGCGCATTCTCGCTCAAGCCGGCGATCGAGCGCGCCGGGATCGATCCGGGCGAGATCGATGATGTGGTGTGGGGCGCGGTGCTCACCCAGGGCACCCAGTTCGGCAATATAGGCCGTTTGGTCGCCCTGCGCGCCGGCTGCCCGGTCAGCGTGTCGGGCATGACCATCGACCGCCAATGCTCGTCGGGCCTGATGGCCATCGCCACCGCCGCCAAGCAGATCATCACCGACCGGATGGAGGTCGTCGCCGCCGGCGGCCAGGATTCGATCAGCATGGTCCAGACGCCCGAGATGCGGATCGCGCCCGATCCGTCGCTGGTTGCGATGCACAAGGACGTCTACATGCCGATGCTGCAGACCGCCGAGACGGTCGCCCGGCGCTATGGCGTCGGCCGCGACCGCCAGGACGCTTACGCGCTGCAAAGCCAGCAGCGCACCGCCGCGGCGCAGGCCGCCGGCCGGTTCGACGCCGAGATCGTGCCCGTCACCACGACCATGATGGTCAAGGACAAGGAGACCGGCGCGGTTTCCCAAAAAGAAATCACGATCGCCAAGGACGAGGGCAATCGCGCCGACACCACGCTCGAAGGCCTGTCGGCCCTCAACCCGGTGCTCGGCCCCGACACTTCGATCACCGCCGGCAACGCCAGCCAATTGTCCGACGGCAGCTCGGCGTCGATCCTGATGGAAGCCGGCGAAGCGGCGCGGCGCGGCATTGCGCCGATGGGCCGCTACGTCGGCATGGCGGTCGCCGGCACCGAACCCGACGAGATGGGCATCGGCCCGGTCGAGGCGGTGACCAAGCTCTTGAAGCGCTTCGACCTCAAAGCCGACGACATCGGTCTGTGGGAACTGAACGAGGCGTTCGCGGTCCAGGTGCTGTACAGCGCCGAGCAGCTCGGCATCCCCCAGGACCGGCTCAACGTCGACGGCGGCTCGATCTCGATCGGCCATCCCTATGGCATGTCGGGCGCGCGGATGACCGGCCACGCCCTGATCGAAGGCAAGCGCCGCGGCGTCCAATATGTCGTCGTCACGATGTGCGTCGGCGGCGGCATGGGCGCGGCGGGCCTATTCGAGGTGCTGTAGCCGTTGGACGCCGTCCAACTGATTGCGCTCGCCGCATCGACCAGCCTGCTTGCCGGCTGGCGGCTGTACCTCGTCACTCTGGTCACCGGGCTGGCAATGAAGTTCGGCTGGATCGACCTGCCCGATCGGCTCCAGGCGCTCAACGTCATCGCCAGCAACTGGGTCATCGGCGTCGCCGCACTCGGCACCGTGGCCGAATTCTTCGCCGACAAGATCGCCTGGGTCGATAGCGCGTGGGACGCGATCCACAGCGTCGTTCGGCCCTTGGGCGGGGCCCTGCTGAGCCTCGCGATCATTGATTCGGGCGATCCCGGCTGGCAGGTCGCGAGCTTCCTCTTGGGCGGCGCGGCGGCGTTCACCGCCCATGCCGGCAAGGCCGGCGCTCGCACCCTGGTCAACGCCAGCCCCGAGCCATTCTCCAACATCGCGGTCTCGACCGCCGAAGACGTCACCACCGCCGGGCTGCTGGCGCTGGCCATCGCCAACCCGATCGCCGCCGCTTTGATCGCCGCGATCCTCGTCATATTGTCGCTGTGGCTGGTCCTTGCCGCCCGCCGCGCGTTGCACAGCTTGATCGCCGGCGGCCGCCGGCTGACCCGCCCGATTGAACCCGACCGGCACTAGCGGGTTGATCCGGCAACAGGAGGTTCCATGGTCGAATTTGCCCACATGTCGCTGGTCGAGCGGATCGCCCGGGTCCTGGCCGGCGAGGCGCTCAGCAGCAATGCCAACGGTAGCGACCCGTCGGCCGGCGGCAAGGTCGATTTGGCGTGGCGCGAACATCTCCCCGAAGCTCGCGCGGTGCTCCACGTGATGCGCGAGCCGGACCGGGCCGCGGCGGACGCGGGCGACGCCGCCACGTGGCAGCGCATGGTCGAGGCCTCGATCGCCAGCGCCGAATGAGCGCCACGGCCAGGGCCAAAACCAAAGCCGACCCGCGCTGGACCCTGGTCGCCTGCGTCCTCGCCTCGAGCTTGTCGTTCGTCGAGGGCTCGGTGCTCAGCGTCGCTCTGCCGGCAATCCGCGCGAGCTACGGCGCCGGCGCTCAGGAAGTGCAATGGGTGGTCAACGCTTATCTGCTGCCGCTGTCGGCCTTACTATTGCTCGGCGGGGCGCTCGGCGATCATTTCGGGCGGCGCCGGCTGCTGGTCATCGGCACCAGCATCTTTGCGGCGACATCGCTGGTCTGCGCGCTCGCACCGAGCTTGCCGGTGCTGCTCGGCGCGCGCGCCGTGCAAGGGATTGGCGCGGCGTTGCTGCTGCCCAACAGCCTGGCGCTGCTCAATGCGGCCTTCCAGGGCGAGAAGCGCGGCCGCGCGGTCGGCATCTGGGCGGCGGCCGGAGCGGGAGCGGCGGCGATCGCGCCGCTGATCGGCGGCTGGCTGGTGCAGCATGTCGGCTGGCCGGCGATTTTCTACATCAATTTGCCACTGGCCTTGGGCGCGATCGCCATGGCGCTCAAGTTCGTCGGGGAGAGCAAGGAGCCCGGCGGCGGACGAACCGATTACGCCGGTGCCGTGCTCGCCACCGGCGGGCTCGGCGGCCTGACCTATGCGCTGACCCTGTGGTCGGCCTCGGGTCGCGCGACCAACCCGGCGCTGATCGCATTGGCAGCCGGCGCAATCCTTATCGGCGGGTTCATGGTGGTCGAATACCGCCGCGGCGGCCGCGCCATGATGCCGCTCACCTTGTTCAAGGGCCGCTGTTTCTCCGGGCTCAACCTGCTCACCTTCCTGCTTTACGGCGCATTCGCCGCGGCAATGCTGCTGATCCCGTATGTGCTGATCACCAGCGGCGGCTATTCGCCGGTCCAGGCAGGCCTGGCGATGCTTCCGCTGCCGGTTCTGATGACCTCGATATCACCGACCATGGGCGGACTTGCGGCGCGGATCGGGCCGCGCATTCCGCTGACTATCGGTCCCCTGATCGTCGCCGCCGGAATGGCGCTGGCCGTCCTCATCGGTCCCGACAGCAGCTATTGGACCGGCGCCTTTCCGACCATATCGGTGATGGCGGTGGGCATGACCATCGCGGTCGCGCCGCTGACTTCGTCGGTGCTCGGATCGGTCGCCGAACAGCATGTCGCGATGGCGTCGGGCTTCAACAGCGCTGTGGCGCGCACCGGCGGGCTGATCGCGACCGCCTTGCTCGGCGCGGTCATCGCCAGCGACGGGGCGCAGCTGTTCCGCGGCTTTCACACGGCCATGCTGGTCGCGGCCGCAGTCTCGGCGCTGGCCGCACTCGCCGCTCTGACCCTGCTCGGCGGCGTGAAGATGAAGAAAGCCGCTTAGCCCTTGGTCTTGGCGATGAAGCCGTCGATGACCGTCTCGAGCAGGGTCATCGGCACGCTTCCGCCGAGCACGACAGCATCGTCGAAGCGTCGCAGATCGTAATTCGACCCGAGCGCCGCCGTCGCCTTGTCGCGCAGCCGGTTGATCTCGAGTTGACCGATCTTGTAGCCGCACGCCTGCCCCGGCATCGCGCAATAGCGATCGACTTCGCCGGTGACCGATGCCCGGTCGTCGCCATTGGTGGTAACGAACCAGTCGATCGCCTGGTCGCGAGTCCAGCGCATCGCGTGCAACCCCGTGTCGACCACCAAGCGGCAGGCGCGGAAGCTCATCGACTGCAGATAGCCAAGCTGGCCGATCGGATCGTCGGCGTAGACCCCAAGCTCGTCGGCCAGCTGCTCGGCATAAAGCGCCCAGCCCTCGCTATAGGCGTTGAACGCCAGCATCGATCGGATCAGCGGCATCCGGTTGGCATAATCGCCCTGCCAGATGTGGCCCGGAATGCCTTCGTGATAGCACAAGGTCGGGAGGCTGAACTTGGGCCATTCCGCGGTGTCCCGCAGGTTGATGTAATATTGGCCGGGCACCTTGCCGTCGATTGAACCCGCCGCCGCATAGCCGCCCGGCGCACCGGCTTCGATCGACGCCGGCACGCGCTTGATCACCAGCCGCGCCGGGACCAGCGTCGCGAAGGCGCGCGGCAGGCGGGTGCGGATGTCGGCGATGCGGCCGTTGAGATAGGCCAGCAACTGCTCGCGGCCGGCGGCCGTATTGGGATAAAGCTGCGCCGGGTCCTTGCCCAGCGCGGCCATGCGCGCGCCGACCGACCCGCCGGTCAGCCCCTGCTTTTGCATGATAGTGTCCATCCGCGCCTGGATCGTTTTGACCTGCTCCTCGCCAAGCGCATGGATGTCCTGCGGCGAGCGGGTGGTGGTCGTGCCGGCCTTGAGCGCCCAGCGATAATACGCCTCGCCATCCTTGAAGTGCCACACGCCGGCATCTGAAGTGGCCACCGCCCGATGGCGCTTGAGCTCGTCCAATTGCCGCTGCAGCGCGGGCTGGACGGCGTTGGTCATCGATTGCTTGACCCGCTCGACGATCTTCGGGTCGAGCTTCGCCGCGCTGAGCTTGGCCTGGAGCGAGGTGACGACGGTCGACTGGTCGACGGCCTGCGCCACTCCGCCGCCGATCATCGCGATGGTCTTGTCGAGCGTGAAATCGGGCGCAACCACGCCCAGCCCGCGGTCGTGCGTCAGCCGCTCGGTCTCGCCATCGAGGTCCTTGGCATAAGCATCGACGCGGTCGGCATAAGCCAGCGCGTCCTGCTCGCTGGCCACCGTGTGGCGGCTATCGAGGAAATCGGGAAAGTCGACGAATGCGCCGCCGAGCTGGTTGACCACATAAGGAGTCGCTCGAAAGCCGATGTTGGGGTCGAGGTTGATCGTATCGCCAAAGCCGAAGCGATAGCCCTCGTCGGCGATTTCATGCGCCGCCAGCGCGACCGCGGCGTCAAGGTGCGCGGGCTTGCCGAGGTCGGACAGGTCGAGCGTCTTCAACGCCGCCAGCCGGGTGCGCGCGCCGTCGATCCGCGCCGCGACGCCGGCCGGCGTGCGATCGGTCAGCCGGTGGTTGAGCGGTTCGTTCTTGCCGGTCGCTATGCCGAGAATGGTGGCGTTTTCGGGATATTCAGCGAGGAGTTGCTCGGCCATCCCCTGGAGCCGGGTGGCAAGGTCGCCGCCCGCTTCAGGTGCAGCGCCGTTGCCCGGCGCGGTCGCCACCTTGCACCCGGCCAGAAGCCCTGCCGCGGCCGCCGTGCCTAGAAATTCCCGCCTGCCGAACGTCACCGTCATTGCGCACTCCCTCATCTGCAAGAGCAGCTATAGCGTCTCGATTTGGGCAGTGCAGAAGAGTTCGACGAACGGCAATCAGGCGTTCGAGGCGATCCACTTCTCGACCACCGGGGCGATGTTGTCGCGCCACTTGCGGCCATTGAAAATGCCGTAATGGCCGACGTCCTTGGCCATGAAATACTTCTTCTTGGCGGCCGGCAGCCTGGTCGCGATATCGAGCGCGGCGCGGGTCTGGCCGATGCCCGAAATATCATCGCGCTCGCCTTCGATCGCCAGCAATGCGGTGTCGCGGATCGCGGCCGGATCGACCTTTTTCCCGCGATGCTTGAGCTCGCCCTTGGGCAGCAAATGGCGCTGAAACACGACGTCGACCGTCTGCAAATAAAATTCGGCACTCATGTCGCACACCGAGCGGTATTCGGCGTAGAAATCGCGGGTCGCGTCCGCGCTGTCGTCGTCGCCTTCGACCAGATGCTTGAACATCTCCCAATGGCTGATCAGATGATCGCCGAGGTTCATCGACATGAACCCGGCGAGCTGGAGAAAGCCTGGGTAAACCTTGCGCCCAGCACCGGGGTAGATCATCGGCACGGTGGCGATGACGTTGTTGGCGAACCAGCCATGGGCGCGCTGGGTCGCCAGCGTATTGATCGCGGTCGGCGCCTCGCGGGTGTCGATCGGGCCGCCCATCATGGTCAGCGACTTGGGCCGCCACGGGTTCTTGGCCGCTTCCATCACCGCGGTCGCGGCAAACGCCGGCGGCGCCGGTTGGCACACCGCGAGAACGTGCGCCCGCTCACCGCTGGTCTCGCCGATGGTCTCGAGGAAGGCGATCAGATAATCGATATAATCGTCGAAATCGAACTTGCCGTCCGACAGCGGCACCAGCTTGGCGTCGCGCCAATCGGTGATGTAGACGTCGTGCTTGGGCAGCAGCCGCTCGACCGTGCCGCGCAGCAAGGTCGCATAATGGCCCGACATCGGCGCGACGATCAGCAGCTTGGGATCGTTATTGTCCGCTCCAACCCGGACGAAATGCTTGAGCTGGCCGAATGGCTTGCGCAGCACGATCTCCTCGCGGACCGGGACGATCTTGCGCCCGACGACGGTCGAATGGAGCCCGAACTCGGGCTTGCCGCGGGTCGCCGAGGCGTGCGCGAAGACATCGAGGCTCGCTGCAACGACCGGCCCCATCGAGCTGTAAGACATGGGATTTGCTGGGTTATTGAGCCATCCGGCGCCCATTCCGGCAAGCTTGCTTGCTCCTGCAAAAAGGGAGCGCTGCACTTCATAGGCGTCGTAAAGCATCGAACCTCGGGGGTCAGTTGCGGATCGACCACTGATGTGGCGGCCAATCCCCCCATAAGCAAGGGCGATGCTGCGTTGCGGAAGCTGCACTGCCGCAATTGAGGGCAGGGCGACACACTGCTAGTCCTCGGCCGATGGCCGACCAACTCCAAGACGTCGACAAGCCCCGCGCCAGGATCGGCAATCTGTGGCTGGTCTGGCGTCACGCCGCCCGCTACCCGAAACAGATCGCCGGAGCGGTGCTGTTCCTGTGCCTGTCGTCGGCCGCGACGCTGGCGATCCCCTACGGTTTCAAGCGGGTCATCGACCAGGGCTTTGGCTCGGGCGGTGCCGGCGCCGCGGCGGTCACCACCGCCTTTCATTATCTACTGGTGATCGTGGTCGTGCTCGCGCTGGCGACCGCGCTGCGGTTCTACTTCGTGTCTTGGATCGGCGAACGAACCATCGCCGACTTGCGGGTCGCGGTGCAGAAGAATCTGCTGACCCTGCCGCCGCGCTTCTTCGAAGAGAACCGCCCGTCGGAGATCGCCTCGCGGCTGACCGCCGACACTGCGGTGCTCGAGCAAGTGGTCGGCTCGAGCGTTTCGATTGCCTTGCGCAACGTCGCCACCGGCCTCGGCGGCATCGCTTATCTGTTCGTCCTGTCGCCCAAGCTCGCGGCCATGCTGGTGATCGGAATCCCGATCATCTTCGGCCCGGTGATCTTTTTCGGGCGCCGCATCCGCAACCTCAGCCGCGCGTCGCAGGACCGCATCGCCGACGTCGGCTCGACCGTGTCCGAGACCTTGGGCGCGATGAAGGTGGTCCAGGCGTTCGGCCAGGAAGAGCGCGAGCTCGGCCGCTTCCGAAGTGCGGTTGAAAACGCCTTCCTGGTCGCCCGCCGCCGCTTCACCATGCGCGCCGTGATGACCTTCACGATCATCGCTCTGGTATTCGGTTCGATCGTCATGCTGCTGTGGGAAGGCGCGGCCGACGTCGCCGGCGGGCGGATGACCGGCGGCGCGATCGCTGCCTTCGTATTCACCGGCGTGCTCGTCGGCGGCGCGTTCGGCGCCCTGACCGAAGTCTATGGCGACCTCCTGCGCGGGTCGGGCGCGGCCGGGCGGATCGAAGAACTGATGCGCGCCAAGGCGGAAATCCGCGCGCCCGCGAGTCCGGTCGCGCTGCCTCTGCCGGCGCGCGGCGCATTGAGCTTCGATGCGGTCAGCTTTCGCTATCCAACCCGGCCCGACGACAAGGCCGTGCACGATCTGTCGTTGGCGATCGCGCCGGGCGAAACGGTCGCGGTGGTCGGCCCGTCGGGCGCCGGCAAGTCGACCCTGTTCCAGCTCGCCTTGCGCTTCTACGATCCGCAGGAAGGCCGCGTGACGCTCGACGGCATCGACCTGCGCGATGCCGACCCGGCGCAGATCCGCCAGCGCATCGCCTTCGTGCCGCAGGAGAGCGTGCTGTTCGCCGCCTCGGCCAAGGACAACCTCCGCTATGGTCGGTGGGACGCCAGCGATGCCGAGATCGAAGACGCCGCCAAGGCCGCCAATGCGCACGAGTTCATCGTCCAATTGCCCGGCGGCTACGACAGCTTCCTCGGCGAAGGCGGCGCGCGCCTGTCGGGCGGCCAGCGCCAGCGGATCGCGATCGCCCGCGCGCTGCTGCGCGATTCACCGTTGCTGCTGCTCGACGAGGCGACGTCGGCGCTCGACGCGCGCAGCGAACAGCTCGTCCAGGAAGCGCTCGAGCGGCTAATGCAGACCCGCACCACGGTGGTCATCGCGCATCGCCTGGCGACCGTCCGCGCCGCCGACCGCATCATCGTCATGGACGGCGGCCGGATCGTCGAGGAAGGCACCCACGCCTCGCTGACCGCGGCCAACGGGCTCTACGCCGGGTTGGCGCGTCTCCAGTTCGCCGGACAGGCCGCCTAAACGCAATCGGCGCCGCCGACCTTCACTCATCGTGTACGAAGTGAAGGCCGGAGGGCTGACCGAATTGCAGTCCTAGCTGGTGGTCGAACCTCCGCCCGCGGGCGGCTTGCGGGTCGCCGTCCGCCGCGTCGACTTGCGCGCCGCGGGCTTGCGTGCGGTGGCGGGCTTGCGTGCAGCAGTGGTCCGCGTCGCAGTCTTGCTTGCAGTCGCCGTCTTGCGCGCGGCTGGTTTGCGCGCGGCCGCGGTCTTGCGTTTCGCCGGCTTTCTCTTGGCCTTGGCGCTCGTCGTCTTGCGCGGCGAAGTGGCGCGCGCTGCGCTGCTCGATCCGCCATCGTCGTCCGACCATTTGCCCGACAGCACGCGCTGCGCTGCGTCGGCAACGGCTTCGGCGATCAGCGTGCCGAGGCGGCTGGCGCTGGTCATGACGTTGGTCGCCGCCTGCGAAGCCGAATCGGCGGCGTCGAGACCGGCGTCGCGAATCTTGCGGCGAGCGGCCGGGCTGGCGCTGATCGCGGCGGCCGCCGCGGCCAAACCGGCGCCGAGCATTTCGCGGCTCATCGCCGCCTTGGCAATCTTGTCGACAGTCGATTTTCCCGACCGTGAAGATGTTTTCGAAGAAGACTTTTTCGTGCTCGATTTCGCCATTGCAAAACCTCCCTTGTTGAGGAGAAAGACACTTCAGGCGCGTAACGGTTCCCGTTGCGGTCGCGCGCCACAGCCTCAAGCCACAAAAATGCGGACAAGTAAAAGGGGACCGCCGGCAAACCAGCGATCCCCTTCGACATGGTCAGCGGCCGGAGGTTCCGACCGTTCCAGGTGAGCTAGCGCATCACCTCGTGAACAGTTCGTACCGACCCCTCTGCTGAACCATGAGACATCGGATCACCTCCTTTCGCT
>JBDSGH010000089.1:0-2588 GCA_039919095.1 Sphingomicrobium sp.
GCGGGCCGTTCAACTGGCCAATCACCTCCCCGGCCTATTTCGATCCCCAGCGCGGCGGCGGCGGCGTGCTCGAGGATGTCGGGGTGCATGTGCTCGACTTGCTGCGCTGGTGGTTGGGCGAACCCGACACGGTCGCCTTCGCCGACGATGCGCTGGGCGGGGTCGCCGCCAATTGCGCGATCCACCTCGGCTTCGGACCGACCGAGGTCGCGGTCCGGCTGAGCCGCGACTGGTACCGTCCCAACTTCTATCGCCTGACCGGCGAGCGCGGCTGGCTGCATTGGGCGATCCACGAACGCGACGAACTCGAGCTGGGGGCGGCCGGCGCGACGGTCGGGGCGATCGTCCCTGAGCCAGACGGAGACCCGGCCGCCGGCAGCTACGAGGCTGCGATCGCGGCCCAGCTTCGAGCGATGGCCGGCGCCATGCGCGACGACGGCGACGGCGGCCTGGTCGGGGCCGAGGACGGGCTCGCGACCCTGCGGCTGGTCGAGCAGTGCCGGCGCAACCACGCGCCAATGACGATGGAATGGCTGTGAAGCGGGTCGCGATCCTCGGCGCCGGCGGCTTCGTCGGCAATCGCGCGGTCGAGATGCTCCACCTCGGCGGGCAGCGCGAGGTGGTGCCGGTGGTCCATCGCGCCTCGGCGCTGGCCCTGGCGTCGCGCTTCGGGCTCGACGGGCGCGTCGCCGATGCGCTCGACGAGGAGGCGATGGCCAAGGCGCTGGCGGGCTGCGACGCTGTGGTCGCGGTGGTCGCCGGGCCGCCGACGACAATCGTTGGAATGATCGCGCCGATGGTCCAGGCGGCGAAGCGCGCCGGAGTCTCGCAAATCGTCTATCTCAGCAGCCAGATGGTCCATGGTTACGCCCCCGCGCCGGGAACGAGCGAAAGCTCGCCCTTCCCCCGCCGCCGGCAATCGCCCTACAGCCGCGCCAAGATCGCCGCCGAGCGCGCGCTGCGGTCGGCGAGCGAGGCGAGCGCGGTCGCCAGCGTCATCCTCCGTCCGGGGATCATCTATGGGCCGCGATCGCGCTGGACCGGTGGCATCGCCGACGAGCTGCTCGCCGGTGAGGCTTTCCTGCTGAGTGGCTCGGCCGGCCTGTGCAACGCGGTTTATGTCGACAATCTGGTCAGCGCGATCGACCGCGCAATCGATTGCACGCAAGCCGCGGGCGAGGCGCTGTTCGTCAACGATGCCGAGCAGCTCCGATGGGCGGACCTGATCGAGCCGGTCGCCGACGCGCTCGGGATCGGCCGTGACGCCATTGCGCGGCCGACGCTGACCGAAGCGCTGGCGTCGGGCCCGTCGTGGACCCAGCGCACCCTGATTCCGCCGGCCAAGCGCGCTTTTCGCAAGCTGCCGCGCGCCCTCGCCCATGAATTGCGCAAGGTGCGGCCGAGCGCGCCGGCACAGGCAGGTCCGCCGCAACCGCATTTTTCGCACGAGATGGCCCTGCTCCAGTCGTGCAGCGTCCACCTCGCCAATGACAAGGCCGAGCGGCTGCTCGGCTATCGTCCGCCGATCAGCCACAGGGAGGCGATGCGCCGGTCGCTCGCCTGGCTGCGCTTTGCCGGCTATCCGGCGCAATGACCGGCGCCGCTAGGCCGGCGCCGGTGAGCGTCGTCATCCCGACCTACAACCATGCGCGCTTCCTCGGCGGGGCGATCGACAGCGTGCTGGCCCAGACCATCGCCGCGGCCGAGATCATCGTGGTCGACGACGGCTCCACCGACCGGCCCGAAGAGGTCGTCATCCAATATCCCGCGGTGCGCCTGATCCGGCAGGACAATCGCGGCCTCGCCGCCGCCCGCAACACCGGCTGGCATGCGGCATCAAACCCGTTTGTGACGTTTCTCGACGCCGATGATTTGCTCCGGCCCAACGCGCTCGAGGTCGGACTCGGCCAGCTCGAGCGCCATCCCGACGCGGCATTCACTTACGCCGCTTATGCCAATCTCTACTGGCCGTCGGGGAGAACTGTCCCGGTCGCCTTCAGGCCGGTCCCCGAGGATGGGTTCGCCGCGATCCTGCGGGTCAACCCGATCGGAATGCACGGCACGGTTCTGTACCGGCGAACCTGCCTTGAGGCGGTCGGCGGTTTCGCCGAGGAGCTCGCCGCGTCGGAGGATTATGAGCTCTATCTGCGCCTGGCGGCGCGCTTCCTGGTCGCTTGCAGCCCGGAAGTGCTGGCCGATTACCGCCAGCACGACAGCAATATGTCGCGCGACCAGGCCTTCATGCTGCGCGCCGTGCTGCGGGTTGCACGGCGCTACCAGGCCGAGGCGCGCAAGCGTGGATTGCTGACCGACTATCGCGACAGCCTCAGGAACTGGAAGAGCTGGTACGTCGAAAATTGGGCCCGCGACATCGGCCAGGACGGGATCAGCGCCGACGCCATCCGGCAGGGATTGTTCCTGCTGTGGCAGGCACCGGAGGCGGTGACCGCGAAGATTGCTCATGGCCTATCGCGCCGTCTACGGCGCGGGGCCTGAGCGATGGACCCGCGGGTATCGGCGATCATCATCGTCCGCGACGGCGAGCAGTTCATCGCCGAGGCGATCGACAGCGTGATCGCGCAGGACGG
>JBDSGH010000090.1:0-5873 GCA_039919095.1 Sphingomicrobium sp.
CCAAGGGCGCCCGCGTGCTTGCCGGCGGTGAACCAGGGGATGGCGGCTTCTTCTTCCAGCCGACCCTGCTCGCCGATGTCCCGAACAGCGCCGAGATCATGAACGAAGAGCCGTTCGGCCCGGTCGCCGTGACCGCCGCGTTCGACACGTTCGACGAAGCGATCGAGCAAGCTAACCGCCTGCCGTTCGGCCTTGCCGCCTTCGCCTTCACGGAGAACGGCCGCCGCGCCAACCTTATCGGCGACGCGACCGAAAGCGGCATGGTCGGCATCAACACCTTCGCCATCTCCATGGCTGACGCACCGTTCGGCGGCGTCAAGGATTCCGGCTTCGGCAGCGAAGGCGGCAAGGAAGGGTTGGAGACTTATCAGGTGGTCAAGGCGATCCATCAGGCGTGATCCGCCATCGTTCGCGAACACAGATGACGCGGCAAACCCAGCCCGCTAGAGCGCGCCCATGACAACACGCACCGGCGGACGCATCCTTGTCGACCAGCTCAGAATCCAGGGCTGCGACCGCATTTTCACCGTTCCAGGCGAAAGCTTCCTCGCGGTATTGGACGCGCTCCACGACACGCCCGAGATCGACCTCACCGTCTGCCGCCAGGAAGGCGGGGTGGCCTACATGGCCGACGCCGACGGCAAGATGACCGGGCGGCCGGGCGTCGCCTTCGTCACCCGTGGGCCGGGCGCAACCAACGCTTCGGCCGGAGTCCATGTCGCCTTTCAGGATTCGACGCCGATGATCCTGTTCGTCGGCGACCTCGACCGCGCCGACAAGGACCGCGAAGGCTTCCAGGAAATCGACTTCCCCGCCTTCTTCGCGCCGATCGCCAAATGGGCGGCGCGGATCGATGACGCCCGCCGCATCCCCGAATATGTCGCCCGCGCCTATCGCGTCGCCACCGCCGGTCGCCCCGGCCCGGTCGTTCTCGCCATCCCCGAAGACATGCTGCGCGACGAGGTCGACGTGCCCGACCGCCCGCCTATGCCGCCGCTATGCGAAGCGCCCGACCCCGGCGCGGTCCAGGCATTGTTCGAATTGTTGAAGGAAGCGACCGACCCCGTCGCGATCGTCGGCGGCGCCGACTGGAGCCCGCGCGCCGCGCACCATTTCGCTACCTTCGCCCACCGCCACGGCCTGCCCGTCGCCGCCGCCTTCCGCCGCCAGGATGCGATCTGCAACACGTGCGGCGTCTATGCCGGCAACTTGGGCTACTGCCCCAACCCCAAGCTCCAGAAGCGCATCCGCGACGCCGACCTCTTGCTAGTCGTCGGCCCGCGCCTCGGCGAGGCAACCACCGACGGCTACAAATTGATCACCCCCGACCATCCCGGCCAGACGCTGGTCCACGTCCATCCCGACCCCAACGAGCTTGGCCGCGTTTATCACGCCGACCTCCCGATCTGCGCCGACATGGGCGAGTTCGCCGAACTGGCCGCCGGCTGGATCGATCCCGATCTGGTCCGCTTCGGCTGTGGCGAGGACGCGCACCAGCAGTGGCTCGAATGGAGCGATGCCGCGCCGCGCGACGGCGTCCAGCTCGACCTCGGCCCGTGCGTCGCGGCAATGCGTGACAAGCTTCCCGACAACACCATCATCTGCAACGGAGCGGGCAATTTTTCGGGCTGGTGGCATCGCTACTGGCGCTACGGCGTAATGCCGACCCAGCTCGCGCCGACCAGCGGCACGATGGGCTACGGCTTGCCGGCCGCGGTCGCAGCGGCCTTGCGCTTCAAGGATCGGCCGGTGGTGTGCGTCGCCGGCGATGGCGATTTCCTGATGAACGGGCAGGAACTGGCGACGGCGGCGGCGCGCGGGCTCGACCTGCTGGTGATCCTGGTCGATAACGGCAGCTACGGCACCATCCGCATGCACCAGGAGCGCGATTATCCGCGGCGGGTGTCAGGGACTAATTTGGCCAATCCCGATTTCGCGGCGCTGGCCCGCGCCTTTGGCGGCTGGGCAGAGGTGGTCGAGCGGACCGCGGACTTCGCTCCCGCGCTCGACCGGGCGCTGGCGGAGCGCGGCATTCGGTTGCTGCACCTGAAGACCGACGTCGAACAGATCAGCAATCAGACCACGATTACAAAATTACGCGAAGTCTAACATAAGTTATACTTTCTTTGCGAAATCGGTTTTTGCCTTAGGCTCCGACCAACTGAGCACGATCTGGGCTTCGAGTTTACTGAAATGGAGAATGACGCTGTCTTGGCGGGGGACAGTTCCTCCCGGCTCGACGGTGATCAGCGATTGCATGATTGAGCTCCTTTAATGCGCCATATTGAAGGTGAAGCTGGTCTATTCCTGTGCTGGAAGTTTCAGCGCGCAATCTGGACCGAACTGGACGTCGCCCGGTGGTTTCCCTCACAAACAAAAGCCGTCATGGAGCAGTCTTCCCCACGTCGGGCTTGTCACGGCCGAACTTCGCTCCATCCATGATCGCCGATCAGCGGAACGAATCGCACTTCACCCAGATTCTCGCGCTCGGTCCGGCCATCACCGAGCTTGGTCAGCTTGACGAGTTGCTGGGTCCAGGCCCGGCTTCCGATCGGCATCACCAGCCGGCCGCCGGACACTAATTGATCAACCAGGGCTTGCGGCACCTCGGTCCCCGCGGCGGCAGCAAGAATCGCATCGTACGGCGCAGCTTTCGGCCAGCCGCGCGTGCCGTCGCCTTCAACCAAGGTTATATTGTCATAGCCTAGCCGAGCGATCCTCATGCGCGCGTCTTCGACCAGCTCGTGCTTGCGCTCGATCGCGATCACCTGGCGTACGATGCGGCTGATCACGGCGGCGGCGTAACCCGACCCGGCACCGACCTCGAGCACGTGATCGCCTGGCCCGATTTGCGCCGCTGCGATCATCAGCGCGACGATATACGGCTGGGAAATCGTCTGCCCCTGGCCGATCGACAGCGGATGGTCGCCATAGGCCCGGTCGCCTTGTTCGGCCGAAACGAAAGCCTCGCGCGGGACTTGCCGAAACGCGTCCAATAGCCGCGGGTCGCGGATTCCCCGCGCGGCGATTTGCCGCTCGACCATGCGCTCGCGCAGTCGTTCGAAATCTGTCATCAGGGCGCCTCACGATTACCAATATGCGCAAACCAGGGGCCGTTCCAATGAGCGACACGGACGTTGCTTTCGCTGGGTCGATTCCGGGGCTCTACGATCGCTACATGGGACCGATGCTGTTCGAGCCTTATGCCGCGCTGATCGCCGAGCGAGCGCGGGCGCTGGAGCCGGAGCGAATCCTCGAAACCGCCGCTGGCACCGGGATCGTCACCGCCGCGCTCCACGCCGCGCTGCCGCAAGCCGAAATCGTCGGCACCGACCTCAATCCGGCGATGCTCGCCGTCGCCGCGCTCCGGGTCCAGTCGGCCAAGGTCAACTTCCGCCAGGCCGACGCCCAGTCGCTGCCGTTTGCCGACGCCAGCTTCGACCTCGTCGCCTGCCAGTTCGGGGTGATGTTCTACCCCGACAAGGTCGCCGCCAACGCCGAGGCCCGGCGCGTGCTGCGCGACGGGGGCCATTATTTGCTGGCGATCTGGGATAGCATCGATCGCAACCTCGCGACCAAAGCCGCCGGAGCTGCGGTCGCCGCGCTGTTTCCCGACGATTCGGCTGCGTTCTATGAGCGTATCCCGTTCCGCTATCACGACCGCGCGGCGATCGAAGGCGACCTGCGCCGCGCGGGCTTCACCCAGATCGCGTTTGATACTGTTGAGCTCCGAAGCCGCGCGCCATCGGCCCGCGATGCCGCGATCGGCCTGTGTCAGGGCACACCGATGCGCGCGGAGCTCGAAAAGCACGGCCCCGGCACCCTGGAATACGCCACCCAGATTGCAACCGAGGCTCTCCGCCAGTTCGAAGGCGCCGACGGCTTTGACGCGGCCATGTCCGCCCACATCGTGCTTGCAACCAAATAGCCGGCGCGATCAAAAAAGGCCGCCCCGGTTGCCCGGAGCGGCCTCAAACTCAATCGGGAGAAAACGATCTAGATATCGTCGCCGAGCGCGCCTTCGACGTCGCCTTCGGCCTTCTGGAACTCGCCCTTGGTTTCCTGGTCCTTGCCTTCGGCGCGGGTCTCGGGATTATCCGATTCCTGCTTCACATTGCCGATTGCATCGTTGATGTGGCCCTTGGCCTTTTCCGTGAACTCACCCATCGGGATTCTCCTTTTCGTTACAGGAGCTAAACCCCAGAAATGAGCGGCCAGTTGCTCGTTTCGTCGCACTCACATTCAGTTGGTCGCGTGATCAGATGATCCCCGCCAACGGACTGCTCGGGTCGGCATAGAGCCGCTTCTGCATCCGCCCGGCGAGATAGGCCAGGCGGCCGGCCTCGACCCCGGCCTTCATCGCCCGCGCCATCAGCACCGGGTCCTTGGCTTCGGCGATCGCGGTGTTCATCAGCACCCCGTCGCAGCCCAGCTCCATCGCCTCGGCCGCATCGCTCGCAGTGCCGACCCCGGCGTCGACCAGCACCGGCACCTTGGCGCCTTCGACGACCAGCCGGATGGTGACCAGGTTCTGCAGCCCCAACCCCGATCCGATTGGCGCGCCCAGCGGCATGATCGCCACCGCGCCGGCAGCCTCGAGCCGCCGCGCCGCGATCGGGTCGTCGACGCAATAGACCATCGGCTCGAAGCCTTCGTTGGCGAGGATCTCGGTCGCGCGCAGCGTTTCGACCATGTCGGGATAGAGCGTCTTGGCCTCGCCCAGCACCTCGAGCTTGACCAAAGTCCAGCCGCCCACTTCTCGCGCCAGCCGCAAGGTGCGGATCGCTTCTTCGCCGGTGAAACAGCCGGCGGTGTTCGGCAGATAGGTGATCTTGGTGGGATCGATGAAGTCGGTGAGCATGGTTGAATTGGGGTCGGAGATGTTGACCCGCCGTACCGCCACCGTAACGATCTCGGCGCCCGACGCCTCGACCGCGGCGGCATTTTCCTCGAAACTCTTATACTTGCCGGTGCCGACGATCAGCCGCGAGGTGAACGTCCGCCCGGCGACGGTCCAGTTGTCGCTGGCGATATTCTGGTGCGCCGTCACTCAACCACCTCCAACGAAGTGAACCACCTCGAACGTGTCGCCGTCCGCGACCGCCACCTCACCCAAGGTCGCCCGCGGCACCACTTCGAGATTGCGTTCGACCGCCACTCGTAGTGGATCAAGCCCGAGCTCGCGCAGCATCGCGGCAATGCTCAGGCCGGCCGGCACCCGGCGGGTCTCGCCGTTGACGCGGATCGCAAGGCTGTGGTCGGCATCGATGGTCATTGACAAAGGCCAGATAGGAAGCTCCACGGCAACACGCAAATGACCGATACCGTGTTTGTCCTCAACGGGGCCAATCTTAACCTGCTCGGCCAGCGCGAACCGCGGATCTACGGCACCCAGACGCTGGCTGATATCGGGACGGCGATGGAGCAACGGGCGAAAGCGCTGCGGCTCAAGCTCGACTTGCGCCAATCCAATCATGAAGGCGTGCTGGTCGACTGGCTGCACGAGGCAATGGCCAAGGCGGCGGCGGTGATCATCAATGCCGGCGGATACGCCCACACCTCGATCGCCATCCGCGACGCGGTTGCGGCGCTGCCGATGCCGGTCATCGAGGTGCATCTGTCCAACATCTATGCCCGCGAGCATTTCCGCCGCCAGAGCCTGGTTGGTCAGGTCGCGCGGGGCTCGATCGTCGGCTTTGGACCGCTCAGCTACCTCCTTGCACTGGACGCGGCGGCCCACCTCTGCAAGGGAAACCCGGCAAAAGCGACGGGCCAAATTCAATAGGGGAATCTGCGATGGCCGGACCGGGCAAACCTGTCCAAAAAGCAGCCGACGGGGGCCAAGCCGGACCTGGATCGATGCGGATCGATGC
>JBDSGH010000091.1:0-11999 GCA_039919095.1 Sphingomicrobium sp.
CTCGAAATCTTCCCGTCGCATTACGAGGACACCGCCTGGCGGATTTCCTTTTTCGGCGACGACATCGAGGAGATCGTCGAGTTCGATCCGCTGACCGGCAAGAAGGTCGCCAGCCTCGACAGCGTCAAGGTCTATGCCAATTCACACTATGTCACGCCTGGCCCGACCTTGAAGCAGGCAATGGAGGCGATCCGCCACGAGCTCGCCGAGCGATTGAAGGAGCTCGAGGCCGAGGGCAAGTTGATCGAGCATCAGCGGATCGAGCAGCGCACCAACTTCGATCTGGAGATGATCGCCGCGACCGGCAGCTGCGCGGGGATCGAGAATTACAGCCGTTTCCTCACCGGCCGCCTGCCGGGCGAGCCGCCACCGACTTTGTTCGAATATCTGCCCGACAATGCTTTATTGTTCGTCGATGAAAGCCATCAGACGGTGCCTCAGATCGGGGCGATGGCCAAGGGCGATCATCGGCGCAAGATCACGCTCGCCGAATATGGCTTTCGCCTGCCGAGCTGCATCGACAACCGGCCCTTGAGGTTCAACGAATGGGACGCGATGCGGCCGCAGACCACGTTTCTTTCGGCGACCCCGGGCCCGTGGGAAATGAACGAGACCGGCGGCGTGTTTTCGGAGCAGGTGATCCGCCCGACCGGGCTGATCGATCCGCCGGTCGAGATCAAGCCGGTCGAGGACCAGGTCGACGACCTCGTCCACGAAGCGAAGGAGACCGCGCGCAAGGGTTATCGCACGCTGGTCACCACGCTGACCAAGCGGATGGCCGAGGATCTGACCGAATATCTCCACGAGGCGGGCTTGCGCGTCCGCTACATGCACTCCGACGTCGAGACGCTCGAGCGGATCGAGCTGATCCGCGAGCTGCGGCTCGGGGTTTATGACGTGCTCGTCGGGATCAATCTGCTGCGCGAGGGCCTCGACATCCCCGAATGCGGGCTGGTGGCAATCCTCGACGCCGACAAGGAAGGTTTCCTGCGCTCCGAGACCTCGCTGATCCAGACCATCGGCCGCGCCGCGCGCAACGTCGATGGGCGGGTGATCCTCTACGCCGACACCATCACCGGGTCGATCGAGCGGGCGCTGAACGAGACCGACCGGCGGCGCGAGAAGCAGCTCGCCTACAACCTCGAGCACGGCATCACGCCCGAAAGCATCAAGCGCAACATCAGCGACGTCATGGCCCACCTCGCCAACCGCGACGCGGTCACGGTCGACACCGGCGACGAGGAGCGGCCGCATCTCGTCGGCCACAATCTCAAGGCCTATATCGCCGACCTCGAGCAGCGCATGCGGACCGCCGCCGCCGACCTCGAGTTCGAGGAAGCAGCACGGCTGCGCGACGAGATCCGCCGCTTGGAGGAAGACGATCTCGGCATCCCCCATCCGCAGCGCGCCGCGCCGCGCGGCCCGGTCCGCTCGAGCGAAGGCCAGCCGGGCACCCGCAAGGGCCGCTTCGGCAAGACCGGACGGACCCGCTTCGGCCGCTAAGCTTGGCCGGTTGCGGTTGCTTAACCGGTCCGATTTCATAATCTGCCGATCCAACTGGCACAGGGTGGGTTGATGGGGGACCGGCTTTCCGACGCGCTGGTGGCGCGGATCAGGGTGCGGATCGGCGACGAATGGCGGCGCACCGGGGAGGGCGATTATTTGCGCACGCCCAAGGATCGCCGGCGCAAGTCGGACAGCGCTGCGCCGATGCTTCAAGCGCTGCTCGAAGCAACCGTGTTGCGCGATGCGGCGAGCTATGCGGCGCCGGTCAAGCCGGTCGGCGACGTCGACGATAAAGCGATCGCCAAGGTCGAAAAGTCGCTCGGTTTCGCGATCCCGACCGCGCTGCGCCAGCTCAGCCTGGACGTCGGCGACGGCAATTTTGGGCCGTTCAACGGCATCCGCCGCCTGGCCAACTGGGCCAAGGACTATGCCAAATTGCGCGCCGAACTGCCCGCCGAGCGCGGGCGCGAGTGGCCGGCGGAATTGCTGCCGATCGTCTACCTCAACGGCAAGCGGATCTGCCTTGACCGGGCAAGCGGCGCGGTCGTGCTGTGGACCAAGCCGCCCAGGAAGGCGTCCGAAAAGAAGTGGCTGGCGTCATTCGTGCCGCAATCCCCCTCGCTCGAGGAATGGCTCGAACGCTGGGTCGATACCCCGACCGTGGCCGAAGGCGGTCCCGATGGCGGCTGGACCCCGCCCGACAGCGAAATCGAGCGCCGCGCCGCCGTCGAGCTGGACAAGGACGCGCGCCGCGCCGCCGAAGCCGAGCGCGCCGCGAGCTTCACCCTCGGCGAGATCGCGCCGCTCGACCCGGCGTTGGTCGAGCGCGTGCGGGCGCGGGCGCTCGACCCCGACCAGCGCACGGCGATGGCCCGCCTCGATCGACAGCCGGGCGGGCTGCTGTCGGCCTTGGTGGCGCCGCTTGGTCTCAAGTTCGTCGCCAGCGGCGGCGGGCCGGGCGCGGTGATGATGCGCCGCGGCGCGTCGGGCCAGCTTGGCCAGCCCGCCACCGAGTGCGACTTTGCAGCGGCCGAGCAACAGCTCGGCTTCGCGTTGCCGCCGCCACTGCGCCAGCTCTACGCGATCGCCGATGGCGGCTTCGGCCCGACCGACGCCGGGCTGTGGCCGCTAACGACCCTCGTGCGCGACTATCTTGCCAAGTGCGGATCGCCGCAGGGCCCGCTCGGCGAACCGTGGCCGGCCAGGCTGTTGCCGTTATGCGACGCCGATCCGGCGCTGAGCTGCCTCGACCTCGAAACCGGCAAGATGGTCGAACATGATGTCCAGCGGATGGACCATGAAGGCCCCGGCCAGTGGCGCCGAAGCTTTGCGCCAGAAGCCGACAGCCTGTCCCACTGGCTCGAGGCGTGGCTCGACACGCCCGATGCGCTGAGCCAGTTCGAGCAGGAGCAACGAAAAGCCAAGGCCCGCATGGCGCGCGAGACGATCCGCAAGTTCGAAGCGATGAGCGACGAACAGCGCGCCGGCCACGGCCTCGATGGACCCGACTGGCGCGACGAAGTGCGCCGCCGGATCGGCCTGCCGCCACGCGATTATTAGCGCAGCACGCCCTTCTTCTCCATCGCCCGGGCGTAGAGGAGCAGCGCGACCGCGATCAGGATGATGACGAACGGCATCGCCCGCGACATCGGGTCATCGGCCCCGGCCAGCGGCGGCGCGCCGACGATCTGATAGCCGAGCCCGAGCACCGCGCCGACCAGCGACAGGGCAAAGGCCCACACTGCCCAGCGGTTGCGGATCAGCAGCAGCACCGAACCGGCGAGGCCGCCCCACACTCCGAGGCCCCAACCGAACTGGGCCCAGATCGGGAAGGCGTCGATCCACGCCAGCATCACCCGCGGGTCGACGGTCGGCATCATCTGCGCCAGATAATCGGTGTTGCGCAGGCGGGTCATCAGATAGTCGTAGCAACCGAACGTGCTCCACAAAGCGGAGACCGCGCCGACGATCCACAAGTGTATCGGAGTGCGCGCGGCGGTGCAATCGGCCGAGCGTTCCACGCTATTGTCCATGTGCCCCTCCCTCGCCCGGACTGGACCCCGGGCCGAGGGCATCGCACGCTTTTGCCGGTTAGCTGTCAAGCCGCCGGCACAAGCGCCTTTTAGAACCGCAGCTTGAGCCCGACGTGGCCCGAGGTTTCGTCGCCCTGGTCGCGGCCGAAGGTTAGCGAGGCGGCGCCGTCGAGCGAGACGTTGGACAGGATCTCTGCGCTCAGGCCGCCGGTGAAGCGGGCGTAGGCCTTCTTCGAAATGTCCTCGAACGCGAAGTGGTTGACGATGCCCGGCGCCGAAGTCTGGGCAAACTCCACCGAGCGGCCACCGCCCGACAGCTCCTTTTCGGCGACCAGCGCACCATAAGGCGACACCCTGAGGCCGCCGCCGGTGAGATTGCCGCGAAGCTCGGCGCCGATGCTGCCGCGCAGCGTCTTGGCGCTGATCGAGCGGACGTCGAGCGCCAGCGCGGCATCGCCGTCCTCGGTGTAGCCGTCGACCTTGGCCTTGGCATAATCGAGCGCCACGACCGGGCCGATGGCGAGGCCGCCGAATGGCATCAGATAGCCGCCGCGCGCGCCGGCGATCCAGTGGTTGCCGTTGGGACTGGCGCTCAGCCCATCGACCACGCCCTGGCGAGTGACGTCGTAATCGTCCTTGCCGTAGCCGGCATAGCCTTCGGCGAACGCGCCGCCGAGATCGACCCCGGCATAGCCGCCGACCTGGATCGAGCGGTCCTTGCTGTGCGCCGCGTCATTGCCGAACTCGGCCTTGGGCCGGCTGACGTTGGCGGCGAGCCCGACGACGCCGTTGGCGAAGCCATATTCGACCCCGGCGGTGCCGCCATGGCCGGTGATCTTGAAGGCGTCGTTGGTGTCGGTCGAATCGACGCTGCGCGAGAAGATGTCGCCGACCAGGAAGACCCGCAAACCGGCCGCCGCTTCACTGCTGCGCGAACCGGCCAAGGTCATCCGCGAGGCGAGCGTGCGGCCGAACTGGTGGGCGGTATCGAGCGCGAGGTCGCTCGGCGCCTGGAGGGTCAGCGGCGCGGTCAGCTGGGCCGCGACATAGCGGCCGACGATTGCAAAGCCGGCGGTCGTCAGGTGCAGCGCATCGCCGTAGAACAAATAGCCGTTCGAGTTGATCAGGCAGGTCGGATCGGGGAAGATCGGGCACACCAGACCGTTGGTGATGCCGTAGGCGCCCGGATTGGCCTGAATGTCGGCCAGCACCAGATTGAGGTCGAGATAGTGGACCATGACGCCGTTGGCGGCATAGCCCGCAAGCGTCGCCTGCATACTGGTGTTGAACGCGCCCGAAAACGCACTGCGGACCGCGGCGAGGTCGGGGAAAGGGGCGATCTCGGGCAGCCGGCCAGTGTCGCCGGCAAGGAAGCTGATGGTCGGCGCGCCGGCCGCGACCAGGCGGTCGAGCTGGAGGCTGGTGACGGTCGCCGCGGCGGCGCCGGCGGCGGGCGCGACGGCCAGCGTCCCGCCGAGCTGCTGGTAGATGCGCGCGTCGTTGCCGCCGATCGAAACGGTCAGCAAATCATGCGCGCCAAACGCCGGCGTGGCGTCGGGGAAGACCGCCGATTGGGTGCCGACGTTGAGGAACTGGTCGACCTCATACTCGAGGCCCTTGCCGCACAGCGGCGCGCCATAGACCGGGTCGAAGCACAAGGTGCCGTTGTTGGCCCCGCCGAACGCGCCGCCGATCGCGAAATTGTCGACCGGCACGCCGAGGATGGTCGACAGCGCATCGATATAATTGAAGCCGCCGGAAAAGCGCCCGGTGGGATAGACCGTGAGCGCATCGGGATTGGCCTAGCCGAGCTGGAACGCATTATTGTCGTCGGCATAGCTGTCGCCGACGGCGACGATGCGCTCGATCCGCTGGGCCGCTGCGGGGCTTGCGCTAAGCAGCGCCAAGGCGAAGGTCGAGGCGCCGATCAGGGCGCGGCTCATCCGGCTGGTCATGTGAAATTTCCTCCCCTGGCCGCAAAACATCCGCGAGCCCTTCGCCGCCGACTATGGGCGCTGGACGGGGCCGGACTCTAGTGTCGATCATGCAACAGGCGAGGGGTTCGCGGCGGCGCGTTCGAGCTCGTGCTTGAGCCGCGCCAGCCCCGCCACCGCGCCGGCCGCATGGGGCCCGATCCAGCGTTCGTGGACGTCGTTGATCGGCAGCGGGTTGAGGTGGTTCCAGCGCTCGCGCCCGCGGCGCACGGCAATCACCAGCTCAGCCTCCTCGAGCACGTTGAGGTGCTGCATTACGGTGCAGCGGTCGAGCTCGGGAAAATGCGCCACCAGCGCCCCGGTGGTCAGCGGCTGATCGCGCAGATCGTCGAGGATCTGGCGCCGCACGGCCGAGCCGAGCGCCTTGAACACGCGATCGAACCGGGCCGGTTGCGGGTCGGCAGTTGGAGTGCGATTTGACATGTTACACAATTATAACATATTGCGGCGCGACTCAAGCGGAGAATGGTTATGGATTTGAAATTCAGGGTTGCGGCGCGGATCGCCAAGCCGGTGCACGAAGTGTTCGAGGCGGTCGCCGACCCGCAGCAATTGTCGCACTATTTCACCACCGGCGGGGCCCAGGGCCGGCTCGAAACCGGCGCCACCGTAACATGGGATTTCGCCGACTTCCCGGGCGCCTTCCCGGTCGAGGTGGTCGAGGTTGTGCCGGACCAGAAAATCGTCCTCAAATGGAAAGCCAACGAGGCCGAAGCGCCCAATTTGCCCGGCGCCGAAAAGGCCGCCCCCCACGCCGAGTACAAGACCACCGTGACCATGACTTTCTCACCGCTCGACGACGGCCGCACGTTGGTCGAGATCGCCGAGGAAGGCTGGCGCGAAACCGCCGGCGGGTTGAAGGCGAGCTACGGCAATTGCCAGGGCTGGGCGCAGATGCAGTGCGCTCTGAAAGCGTGGCTCGAGCACGGCCTCAACATCCGCCAGGGGATGTACAAATAAAGCAGCGCTAACGCGGCGACCTGCGCGCGACGCTGGGCGCGATCAGTTGCGCCGCCAGCTCAGGACGTTGTGCGCGCCCGAGGTCGCCGACGCGCGCGGGATGGTGGTCAGCGTCACCACATCGCCGACCAGCTTGACCCGGCGCTGGAACACCGCCCCCATCTCGGTCGGATCGAGCGACGACTGGACGAAGTGGGTCACGATCGATGTCGCGTGGTCGAACTCGTAGCGGCCGTAATAGGCATAATAGGTCTTGAGGAAGGCGAGCTGCTGATCGGTCGGAATCGCGGTAAAATCCGTGGTCTCGGGCAGCGGCGAGCGGGCGCTGGCGATCTGCACCGCCATCAGGCCGTTGGCCTGGTAGACGATCAGCCCGTTATAGGGCCGCGGAAGGTCGTTCCACGGGCCGGTTCGCCCGTCCTTCTGGACGGTCATGGCATCGATCAGAGTCCATGCGCCGACCAGCGGCACGGCCGGTTTGGCGGCCGGGTGCAGAGATTTGGCCGCGGCTGCGGCGCCGGCCAACGGCAAGCCGATCCCGGCCGCCAGAACGTCGCGTCGCTTGAGCATGGTAACCCTCCCTCGAAACGGCTGACACGCGAGCCGGTGTCGGCAACGGCCCGAAGCGGACCCGGCCTAGCGCTTTTCCTTGGCCAGGCGCGACATCAGGATCGCGGCGCGCTTGGCCTGCTTGAAGATCGACGGAATGTCGACCGTTTCGCCCGGCGCGTGGTCGCCGTGGCTGGCGGGGCCGAGGCCGGCCAGCCCGTCGACGTCGGCGGCGACGAAGCTGATGTCGCCGGCGCCGCGCTGGACCGGGTCGAGCTCGCCCATCTCGGCCAGGCCGAGGTCGCGGTTGACCAGGTTGAGCCGCGCCAGCAGCGCGCGGTTGGCGTCGCTCGGCGCCATCGGCGGATAGCCGTCGGGTGCGAACACGATCTCGGCTTTCGCACCGGACAATGGATGGGCGACGATGCCTTGCATCTTGGCCTTGGCGCGAGCGATCTGTTCGGGGCTGATGGCGCGCAGATCGCCGCGCGCAATCGCGCTGGCGGCGATGATGTTGGTCTTGCCGGTGGCGCCGATGCGGATCTTGCCGGGGTCGAGTTCGGTGGTCGCGCCGCCGCCGATCAGCCCGACGTTGAAGGTCAATTTGTCCTCCGGCACCTCGCGCCGGAAACTGTCGATGATCCGCGCCAGCTCGTAGATCGCGCCCGAGCCCGCGCCGGGGGTGAAAATCCCGCTCGAATGGCCGCTGCGGGCGGTGACGGTGACCGTCCACTCGTCCGAGCTGCGGCGCGCGGTCGAGCCCATGTCCCGCACTCCGCCGGGCCCGGCGAGCTGGACCAACCCTTCGAAATCGAGCGCGACGTCGGCCTGCTTGCCGGCCGCGATCAAGTCGCGCCGGGCGATTGCCAGCGGGCCCGAATCTTCCTCGTCGCCGGTCAGGAAGACGGTGATGTCGGCCTGGCTCAGCGTACCAGCCGCCTTCATCGCGCGCAGCGCGGCGACGATCACCGCCATCCCGCCCTTGTCGTCGCCGGCGCCGGGCCCTTCGCCCTCATTGCCGCGGCGGACCCAGTGCTGGAACGGCGAGTCGCGTTCGAACACCGTGTCGAGATGGCCGATCAGCAGCAGCCGCTTGCCGTGGCCGCGGCCTTTCTTGCGTGCGACGATGTGGCCCGAGCGGTTGGCCGCGGTCATGTCGAGCCAATTGACCGTGAAGCCGAGCGGCGCCAGTTCGGAACGCAGCATTTCGCCGACCGTCCGGACCCCGGCGAAATTGAGCGTGCCGCTGTTCTGGTCGACCCATTTGACCAGCATCGCCGTGGTCCGCTCCTGCTCGGCGTCGACCGTCCGGATCATCTCTTGTTCGGGCGCGCTGAGCTTGGCGGCGGCGGGGGTGGCGAACGCCACGATGAAAGCCGCGGCGAGGGCGGGCAAGAGGCGCGAGTGCATGCGCCAAAGCCTAGCGGGGTTGGCCCGGTCCGTCATGCTGATCCTGTCGCCTTATCCTGTCCCGGAAGATTTCATTGTCCTACAGGCAACCAATATGGTTACTATCGCGCGACTCGGGTCAACCGGGTCGGGAGTTGGACAGTGGATCAGGCGGTCGATCGGACGGGGGCAGGAGAAAGCGACGATGCGGGGATTGATGCCGAGCGCCTGATCGACGAATTGATCGATCGCGAGGGCGGCTACGTCAACCATCCGGCGGACCACGGCGGGCCGACCCGCTACGGAGTGACCGAGGCGGTCGCTCGGGCCCACGGCTATGGCGGCGCGATGGCGCTGCTGCCGCGCGACGAAGCGGCCGCGATCTACCGCCGGCTGTACTGGCTGCGCCCGCGCTTCGACGAGATCGCGACCCGCGCACCGCAGCTCGCCGCCGAGCTGTTCGACACCGGCGCCAACATGGGCCCGGCGGTCGCCACCACCTTCCTCCAGCGCGCGCTGACCGCACTCAACCGCAACGGCCAGGATTATCCCGACCTGGTCCCCGACGGCCGCGCCGGGCCGCGCACGCTGGCCGCGCTCGACGGCTTCTTAGAAGCGCGCGGCAAGCACAATGGGGAGGCGGTGCTGCTGCGCGCGCTCGAAGCGCTGCAGGGCGAGCGCTACCTCCGCCTGGCCGAGCGCCGGCCGGCCAATGAAGCCTTTCTCTACGGCTGGCTGGCCAACCGCATCGGTTCGAGATGACGCGTGTCACTGCGAACATTGGGACCATTCGAATGCAATCACTGCCCCCGCCCGTCACCTTCGCCGAGGGCCAGCGGCTGGTCTACGGCCTGCTCGCCGCGGCCGGCGGAATATTCTGCGGCGCGGGGGCAGTGGCGATGGTTGCGCTGCTGATGTGGGGCCGGTGGTCGAGGGCCGAAGAGCATAGCATCGTGCTGATCTTCGGCTGGGCGCTGGGCGGCGTCATCGTCGCCCTGGTCGCGGTCATCGTCGGGCTCCTCGCCGGCGGACCGGTCGGGCGCTTCAAGCTGGCCGCGAGCCGCGACGGCGCATCGATCGAAGCCGATTGCACGCCGGAGCCAAAGCCATGATCCCGCGCATCCTCAACCTCCAGGGCATGCTCGGCATCGCCGCTTCGCTGCTGTTGCTCGGGCTGCTGCTGGTCAAGGCCGGCGAGGCGCGCCACTGGCGCAAGCAATCGAGCCGCTTCGAACAATTGTACCTCGGCGAGCAGGGCGCGTTCGCCCAGACCGTCGCCAATTATCGCGCCGCGGCCGACATCGCCCGCGCCGCCGACGCCGCCAATGTCCGCCGCGTCGCCGCGCAACAGCGCACCATTTCCGAAAGGACAAACCATGACTTCGAAGCACGCCTGGCCGATGCTCGCGCTCGCAATCAACGCCTGCAGCTCGGTCCGCGACCGGCCGCAACCGCTGGCGGCGGCGGCCGAGCAGCGGCTGTGCCCGCCGCTCGCGCAGCCCCCGGCGCGGCTGGTGGTGCCGCCGAAGAAGACGGATTTTCTGTCGCCGACCGCTTGACTGCGACCGAGCAGGCGATCCAGCTCGACGAGCTGATCAAATGGGTCAAGGCGCAGGCCGCCGTCGACACCGGGGCCAAAACCGCACCGCATTAGTTATCGCCTGACGGTCCGCTGTTCGGCACCGGGCCCGCCGGCGACAGCGTCGCGCGGGAAATCAGGTTGAGAGGCGTTAGCGATCACCACACGCAAGACATGGCTCAGCCGGCGCGGCGCGATCGCCGCCGCCGCGACCGTCGCGGGGGCCGTCGCGCTGCTGGTCGGCTGCACGGCGACCGGCCTGCTCAACGGTATCAGCCGGATCGCTCCCAACCGCGACGCGGCGGTGCGGGCGGCGGCCGGAGTCGCGTTCGGCGCCGACCCCCGGCTCAAACTCGACGTGTGGGTGCCCCAGGCCCGCCGTCGCGGCGCGGCGCTGCCGGTGGTGGTATTCTTCTACGGCGGCGGCTGGGTCGCCGGCGAGCGCGCCGACTATGGCTTCGTCGGCCGCGCCTTCGCCGCGCAGGGCTTTGTCGCGATCATCCCCGATTACCGGTTGGTGCCGCAGGTCCGCTTCCCTTCGTTTGTCGAAGACGGCGCGCAGGCGGTCAAATGGGCCCGCGACCATGCCGCCGAATATGGCGGCGACCCGGCCAGAATCACGCTCGCCGGTCATTCCGCGGGCAGCTATATCGGGGCCATGCTCGCGCTCGACCGCCATTATCTCAGCCAGGCCGGGGTCGACCCGAGCGTCATTCGCGCCGCTGCCCTGCTGTCCGGGCCGTATGATTTCTACCCATTCACCGAGCAGCGCGGGCGCGATGCGCTGGGTCACTGGCCGCGGCCGCGCGAGACCCAGCCGATCAGCTTCGTCCGCCGCGACGCGCCGCCGCTGCTGCTGATCACCGGCACCGCCGACACCACGGTTCGCCCGCGCAACAGCGCGCGCCTCGCCGCCGCGCTGGCCAGGGCCGGGGCGACGGTCGAGCTCAAGCTTTATCCCGGGCGCAGCCACATCGACACCGCCAAGGCGCTGTCGCCGGTGTTTCGCGGCTCGAACCCGGCGCTGGCCGACAGCGTCGCTTTCCTGAAAGCCCACGACCAGTGAAACCCGACCGCCTCAATGCGCTGACCGACGGGGTGGTGGCGATCGCGATCACGATCATCGTGCTCGAACTGCCCTTGCCGCCCGAACCGACCTTCGCCGGGCTGCGCGCAATCTCGCCGATGCTGCTCGCATATCTGCTGAGCTTTATTAACATCGGGATTTTCTGGAATAATCACCACCATGTGCTCAGCACTGCAAGCCATGTCGACGGGCGGGTGCTGTGGGCCAATCTCGCCTTGCTGTTCTTCCTCTCGCTGATGCCGTTCGTGATCCGCTGGATGGGCGAGGCGGGCTTCGCGGCCCTGCCGTGCGCGGTCTACGGCGCGGTGCTGGTCGGCGCCGGGATCAGCTATCAATTGCTCGAAGCCGCGATCATCCGCTTGCACGGGCACGACGGTTCGCTCGCCCGGGCGGTCGGCGGCGACCTCAAGGCCAAGCTGTCGGCGGTCGGCTATTCTGCCGCGATCGGCCTCGCGTTCGTCGACCCGCGCATTTCGATCGCGATCTACGTGCTGGTCTCCCTGACCTGGCTGATCCCCGATCCGCGTATCGAGCGCCAGTACATCGCCGAGCGCCCCAAGCAGCCGTGACGCTTGCAAGCCCGTCGTGCGCTTCCCACCTCTGCGAGAGCAAAGGAGCGGGTTTTTGGAAAGCTGGCACGGAACAACCATCCTCGGGGTGAAGAAAGACGGCCGCACGGTGATCGCCGGCGACGGCCAGGTCAGCCTCGGCAATACGGTGATCAAGCCCAACGCCAAGAAAGTGCGGCGGCTGGGCGCGGACGGCAATGTCATCGGCGGCTTTGCCGGAGCGACCGCCGACGCCTTTACGTTGTTCGAGCGGCTCGAAAAGAAGCTCGAGCAATATAACGGCCAGCTGATGCGCGCCGCGGTCGAGCTCGCCAAGGACTGGCGGACCGACAA
>JBDSGH010000092.1:0-5356 GCA_039919095.1 Sphingomicrobium sp.
ACGCCAATGCTTTCCGATCCCGGCCAGCCGGTCCGCCTTGCACTGACCCCGGTCAACACCCGCGTCGCACAGGCCGCGCCGGTCGCCGTCCCGCAGCCGCTGGCCTATGCGCCGCCGGTCGAGCAGCTCGTCGCCGCGCTTGCACCGTCGTCGGACCCAGCGTTTGCGCAATCTGCGCTGGCGCCGCGGGTCGAGGCGGTGGCGCAACCGACCTTCAATTATCAGTACGCGGACGCTTCGCCGAGGCCGGCCGAGCGCGATGCATTGGCACCGACCGTCGAGCCGGCGCCCAAGCCACAGCCGGTTGCAGTCATGATTGCCGCCGCCGCCGCTTCGGCGCCGGACGCGCCGGCGGCTTTTGCAGCCATGGCCGCTTTTGCTCACCGCCCGCAGGTTGCGAAAAAGGCGGCTCCGCGCGCCCAGCTGGTGCGTGCGTCGATGCCGCGCGCCACGGGCAATTCGTCGTCGGTCGTACAGCTCGGCGCCTACGGCACTCCGCAGCGCGTCGTATCCGCCTGGAGCGCCGCCGCTCGTCGCTTTGCCGCGCTGCGCGCTTACTCACCAATGAGCGCCCGCTTCAACGGCCCCAAGGGCGTGGTCTATCGCCTGTCGGTGCGCGGCTTCAACAGTTCCGACCAGGCCAAGACTTTGTGCGTCAACCTGCGCCGTTCGGGCGGAAGCTGCTTCGTGCGTTCGGTTGCGGGCGACGCTCCGGTGCAGGTCGCTTCGCGCTAGCCCGCGCGTTGCACCAAGCCTAAGCGACTAGCCAGTCGAGGCAGGCCATGCGCATGGCCACACCCAGTTCGACCTGAAGCGCAATCAGCGAACAACGCGGATCATCGGCCACCGCGCTGTCGATCTCGACCCCGCGGTTCATCGGCCCAGGATGCATCACGACCGCATCGGGGGACGCACTGCGGAGCCGTTCGCGGGTCAGCCCGTAATGCGCCAGATACTCGCCCGGCGCGTCACCCAATTCATCCTCGAGCCGCTCGCGCTGGACCCGCAGCATCATGATCACGTCGGCATCGGCGATCGCTTCGTCGATGCTGCCCGAGCCGTAATAGTCGGCCGGGAGCAGCGCAGGCGGCCCGGCCAGCCGCACTTCGGCGCCGAGCCGGGGCAGCAATTTGGCATTGGAACGCGCCACCCGGCTGTGGCGGATGTCGCCGCAGATCGCGATCTTGAGGTCTTCGATCTGGCCGAAGTGGGTGCGAATGGTCAGCGCGTCGAGCAGCGCCTGGGTCGGGTGCTCGTTGGTGCCGTCGCCGGCATTGATCACCGGGCAGTCCATGATCAGCGCCATCACCTGGGGGGCGCCATTGTCGTAATGGCGAACGACCAGCGCGTCGGGCCGCATTGCGTTCAGGGTCCGCGCGGTGTCGTCGAGCGTCTCGCCCTTCTTAGCCGACGATTGCTCGACCGGCAGCGTCACCACCTGCGCCCCAAGCCGCAGCGCGGCAAGCGAGAAGGACATCAAGGTCCGGGTCGAATTCTCGAAGAACAGATTGATGATGATGCGACCCTCGAGCGGGGCGTGGGTGTCACGCCCGGCGCGCTGCAGCTCGGCCCAGCGCTGTCCCTCGTCGAGCAGGGTTTCGACCTGCGCATCGGTCAGCGAGTCGATTGAAAGTAAGTCCACGAGGCGACGGCTTATTCCGGCCCGGCAACATTGGCCAGCGCATCGATCGCGCCCTGGAGGATATGCGCCGCGGCGAGCTTGTCGATCGCCACCGCCCGTTTGGCCCGGCTAACATCGGCGGCGACCATTGCGCGCTCGACCGCCGCGGTCGACCAGCGCTCGTCCCACAGCAGCAACGGCAGCCCGAGCGGCAACAAGTTGCGAGTGAAAGCCCGGACTGATTGGGTACGCGGCGAATCGCTGCCATCCATGTTGAGCGGCAGGCCGACCACTAGGCCAACGATCAGCTCGCGCTGCGCAAACGCTGCCAGCGCGGCGAGGTCGGCGGTGAACTTCGTCCGTTTGATGGTCTCGCACGGGCCGGCGAAGTGCCATTGCGCGTCGCAGATGGCGAGGCCGATGGTCTTGGTCCCGACGTCGAGCCCGCCCAATTTGCCGCCGCCCTGCAGCGCCGCCGCGAAGTCCGCCGCGGAGTGGACGATCAGGGCCGCCACGCCGCCACCCGCCGCGCCGCATCGGCGCGGATCGCGCCCCAGAACAAGGCGTAATCGTAGACGTGAAAATTATTGCCCGGCAGCACGTAGGGGCCCAGCGCTGGGATCGCCCCGTCGAGGATCAGCAAGCCATTGTCGCAGTGCGCGCCGACCTGGCCCACCGCGAGCGTGGCGGAGACCAGGTCCGCGCTCGGCACCAGCGTGCCTGGATTGGCTGGCGGCAAGGCCGCGCCGTCGCGCGTGCCGGTCAGCGGATTGACGCACAGGATGTCGCCGCGCAGGCGCGTCCCGCCGGCCAGCCCGGCCGAACCCTGGTAAGCGTCGGTGACCAGTTCGGGGTTGGCCGGAGCAGCGAAGCTCAGCCACGACAGCAGGCAGCCGGCCTGGTCGGGCGCGGTGCACGGCGGCAGTCCGAGCGCGGGAACATCCGCGGTGACGCTGAGCGGCCAGCCGATGACATAAGCGGCCGCGATCCGGTGCTGCAGCGGCGTGCCCGCGACGCGCTCCTTCAACAGCCGCATCAGGTGCAGCGCCCCCTGGCTGTGGCCGGCGAGGATGATCGGCTGGTCGGCTGGGAGCTGCTTTACGAACGTGTCGAACGCCGCGCGGACATCGCTATAAGCCAGGTCGAGCGCGGCGGTGGCGTCCCGGTCCTTGAGCAGGAACGCCCCGAACGCGGCCTGGCGATAGCGCGGCGCCCACACCCGGCCGGCAGACGTCAGCGCGCTCGCCTGGCTCTGGACGAACAGGCCGGCGCGGTAATCGCTGTCGCGGTTGCCGCTCAGCGGCGCATTCCAGCGGTCGCGCTCGAGGTACGTGGTCGGGTGGATGTAGAACACCGCCGCGGGACCATCGCTCAACGCAACCCCCGGCGGCAGCCAGCGCGACGGGTCGTCGGCCAGCGTCGGGCGGGCGAGCCAAGAGCCATCGTTGGCATACTCCGGGCCACTGTCGACTGCGGGCGCGGTGAAATGGCCGCTGGGCGTCGCGCTGCGGATCAGCACCTTGTCGCCAAACTGGAAGATCGCGAACCCCGCCGCCACCACGAGGAGGGTGAGGAAGAAGACAACCATGAGGAAGCGGCGTGCACACATCGTCGGCGCCCTATTGGGCCGACGCGACGGCGGCAAGGCGGTTGAAGGGTTGGGACGCCCCTGCTAGCCGCGCCACCATGTCCGTCAACGCCGACCAGGTGCGCCACGTCGCCAAGCTTGCCCGCATCGCCATGAGCGATGCCGAGATCGCCGCGCTGGTGCCCGAACTGAACGCCATCATCGGCTGGGTCGACCAGCTGTCCGAGGTCGACACCGAGGGGGTCGAGCCGCTGACCGCGGTGATCGACCAGAAATTGCGGCTGCGCGACGACGCCGTCACCGACGGCGATTGCCGCGACGCAGTGCTGGCCAACGCACCCGACGCCGAGCACGGCTTCTTCGCCGTGCCCAAGGTGATCGAATAGTGTCGCTGACCAGCAAGACGGTTGCCGAACTGCGCGATGGCATGAGCGGCGGCGAGTTCAGCGCGCGCGAAGTGGCCGAGGCGTTCAATGCCGCGGTCGCCGGCGCTCGAGCCCTCAATGCCTTTACCGTCGAAACTCCTGAGGATGCGCTCGCGGCCGCGGACGCGGCGGATGCTTCTCGCGGCAAGGGAGGCTCGCTCGCCGGCATTCCGCTGGGCATCAAGGACCTGTTCGCGACCAGTGGCGTCGCCACCACCGCCGGCAGCAACATCCTCAAGGGCTTCGAGCCGCCTTACGAATCGACTGTCAGTGGCAACCTGCGCCGCGCCGGGGCGGGGATGCTGGGCAAGTTGAACATGGACGAGTTCGCGATGGGCTCGTCGAACGAAACCAGCGCCTTCGGCCCGGTGATCAGCCCGTGGAAGCGCAACGACGGCGGCAACGCCGCGCTGACCCCGGGCGGCTCGTCCGGCGGCTCGGCCGCGGCGGTCGCGGCGGGCATCGTTCCCGGCGCGACCGGCACGGACACCGGCGGGTCGATCCGACAGCCGGCGGCGTTCACCGGCATTTCGGGCATCAAGCCAACCTACGGCCGCTGCTCGCGCTGGGGGATCGTGTCGTTCGCCTCGTCGCTCGACCAGGCCGGGGCAATGGCGCGGACAGTGCGCGACTGCGCCATATTGCTCGAAGCGATGTGCGGCTTCGACCCCAAGGATTCTACGTCGCTCGACCTGCCGGTGCCAAAGTGGGAAGCCGGATTGTCGAGCGATCTGAAGGGCAAGCGCGTCGGCATCCCCAAGGAATATCGGATCGACGGTGTCCCCGCCGAGATCAACGCGCTGTGGGAGCGCGGCATCGAATGGCTCAAGGACGCCGGCGCCGAGATCGTCGATATCAGCCTGCCGCATACCAAATATGCGCTGCCGACCTATTACATCATCGCCCCGGCCGAGGCCTCTTCCAACCTCGCCCGCTATGACGGCGTCCGTTACGGGCTGCGCGAGATCGGCGAGGCGGGGCAGGGCACCGCGCTCGACGGAATGTACGCCGCGACCCGCGCCGCCGGCTTCGGCGCCGAGGTCAAGCGCCGCATCATGATCGGCACCTACGTGCTCTCGGCCGGCTTCTACGACGCTTATTTCAACAAGGCGCAAAAGGTCCGCACGCTGATCAAGCGCGACTTCGCGCAGGCGTTCGAGCAGTGCGACGTGATCCTGACCCCGACCGCGCCGTCGGCGGCGTTCGGCATCGGCGAGAAGATGAGCGACCCGCTGGCGATGTACTTGAACGACGTGTTCGCGGTCCCCGCCAGCCTCGCCGGCCTGCCGGCGATGTCGGTGCCGGGCGGGCTCGACGGGCTCGGCTTGCCGCTCGGCCTCCATGTGATCGGCCGCGAGTTGGACGAGCAGGGCGTACTCAACGCCGCGCTGGCGATCGAGGAACGCGCCGGCTTCACTCATCGCGCGGAGAAATGGTGGTAATGGCCGACGCAACCGCTCCTTATCGGATTAAGGGCGAAACCGGCGACTGGGAAGTCGTCGTGGGCCTCGAGGTCCACGCCCAGATCGTGTCCGAATCCAAGCTGTTCAGCGGCGCTTCGGCAGTTTTCGGGGCCGAGCCCAACAGCCATGTCAGCCTGGTCGACGCGGCGATGCCGGGGATGCTGCCGGTGCTCAACCGCGAATGCATCCGCCAGGCGGTCCGCACCGGCCTCGCGCTCGACGCCAAGGTCAATGCCTACAGCCGCTTCGACCGCAAGAA